>JALSJD010000066.1 GCA_026989535.1 Cyclobacteriaceae bacterium | reverse complement strand
CTCAAGGGATAACTGGCTCTAATTTGCTCTTATTTTAAGAAAATGCGAGCATTTTTCCTGATTGTCTGGCTTTTTTCGAAACAAAAAGAAATTAGACCCCAAAGTTAGAGAAAATGTTGGCGGATAACTGGCAACATTTCCAGTAGTTGTTACAAAACAAGGTGTTTTCTAAGAGACACTAAATAGGTTGTAAAATAACTACCAGCCTATCCATGCAGTGCTTCTTTTCGAGCTAATAATATTTCTTCCGATTCCTCACGATCAGGGTCGGGCAAGCAACAGTCAACAGGGCAAACGGCTGCACATTGAGGCTCCTCATGAAAGCCCTTGCACTCGGTACACTTAGCAGGTACAATAAAATAGAATTCTTCGGAGATAGGGTTATGTCTTTCATCGTCTTTTACGTTGGTTCCTTCGCTCATCGACCAATCTACATCACTTTCATAGATTGCATTATTGGGGCACTCGGGCTCGCAAGCACCGCAATTTATGCAGTCATCGGTTATTATAATTGCCATGGGTTGTTATTTAAGTCCACTAAAAGTATAAAAAAGTATGGTTATACCACGAATTTAATGGGTAAAAGGTTAAGACCACAGCAAAAAAAGGTAACTGTACTCCTATAAGGCAACTTTTTTAGTTTTTGTAGGGATTATTATTTGCAAAGCAATAGCAATAATAACCACCAATAATGCACCTATTGGGTTAAACCATAAATAAGAAATTCCTAACTCACCAGAACGGGTTAAGAAATAAAGCCATATTATGATTCCTTCTGAAACAAAAGTGGCTATAAATACTGCGTTGGCTTTCACGTATTTTACGCCAAATGCAACTATAAAAATACCGAGAATTGGGCCATAAAATACCGAGCCTAAAATATTTACTGCTTGAATTAAATTATCTAATTGCGAAGCAAACATGGCAAAAAGCAAGGCAAGCACTCCCCAAAAAGCGGTAAAAAGTCGTGTCATAAATAAATAATGAGCATCTGAGCCTGTACTGTTTACCATTCGTTTGTAAAAATCGATAACTGTGGTTGAGGCCAATGCGTTAAGCTCGGAAGAAGTGGAGCTCATAGCCGCAGAAAATATAACGGCAATTAATAAGCCAATAAGCCCGTGTGGCAGGTAATTCATTACAAAAGTGATAAACACATAATCGGAATCTTTGGCATCTAAATCTTTATTTACCTGCTGCATTAAGCCAACTGTTTGTGCTTTAATAGCTTCTTGCTTGGCATTTAGGCTATTTACATCTTGTGCCAGTGCATCGGCCAATGCTTGATTCCCCACTTTGTCGGCTGTAACAAATTCCTCCAGCTTGGCTCGCTTGGCATCAAACACCGCTTGGTGTTGTTGTTTTAGCTCTGTGTACTCTTGTTCGTATCTGCTATTTTCAAGCTTATCGAGCTCCACTTTGTTAAAAAACATAGGTGGCATAGTAAACTGGTAGAATATAAACACGAGCACACCCACCAGTAGAATGGAAAATTGCATCGGTATTTTAAATACCCCATTAAATAATAACCCCAGCCTAATTTCTTTAATACTTTTACCCGATAAATACCGCTGCACTTGCGATTGATCTGTGCCAAAATAAGCTAAAAACAGAAATAAGGCCGCAATCATACCCGACCATATATTATAACGATTGCTGGCATCAAACTCCCAATCAATCATTTCCATCTTGCCCATTTTGCCTGCCACTGTAAGGGCTTCGTTTAGTCCCACATTTTCGGGCAATTTGGTAAGTAGAACAATAAAGGCCACTACCATACCGCCCATTATTACAAACATTTGCTGTTTTTGGGTTTCAGCTACGGCTTTGGTACCGCCAGATACGGTATAAATAATTACAATTACACCGATGATTAAAATGGTAATATTGATATCCCAATGAAGGATGGATGTTAATATGATGGCGGGTGCGTAAATGGTAATACCCGCTGCCAATCCTCGTGAAATTAAAAATAAAAAGGCCGTCAGTACTCTCGATTTTAAATCGAACCGCTGCTCTAAAAACTCATAGGCCGTAAATACTTTAAGTTTATAGTATAAAGGAACCACTACTACTGCCAAAATTATCATTGCCAAAGGCATACCAAAATAGAATTGCAAAAAACCCATCCCATCCTGATAGGCCTGCCCCGGTGTTGATAAAAATGTGATTGCACTTGCTTGAGTGGCCATTACGGATAAACCAATGGTGCCCCATTTCATCGAATTATCGCCCAATAAATAACCTTGCAGGTTATGGCTTTTACGTGTTTTCCAAATGCCGTAAAGCACAATACTGAGCATCGTGCCAAACAAAACAATAAAATCGATACTGTTCATTTAAGAGGTTGCTAATAAAAATTTGAACAATTTATTTAGGTTTAAGTATTGAATCAGGGCTACTACTTAACGATATAATATTGGCAAACAATCGGTAGGCTCCTGGCACACCAGCAGGTAACTCTCTAAAAAAACTTAACCCAGTATATACATAATGCCCTTTGCCATAGTGGGCTACCAGCAGGCTTCCATTATGTACTTTTTCTCCCGTATCTTGCATGGCTAAGGAAGCCTCATAATGGTCGTCCCACTCACTAGGAAAATACAATCCTCGCTCCTGCACCCACCCTTCAAAATCGTGAGATGAAATTTTGTTAGGGTAATTTAAAACTACAGCCTTCGGGGCGGTAATTAGAACTTCTGCACTCTCCTCAGCCACTCTATTTCTGGCCGAACCTCCTGAAAAAGACAATGGGTAAGGGGCAAATGTATTCCAATCTATTCTTCTGGTGGTGTTGTACTGGGTTATTATCGTTCCTCCTTGATGCACATAATTTAGCAATACATCTTTTTTGTTTTTTAAATAAGCTTGGGTGTTTATGGCACGTACGCCTAAAATAACGGCATCTAATAATTGCAGGTTTTCTGCGGTAATATCGGCTTCAGTCATCACCCACACTTTTACACCCAGTTGGTCTAGTGCTTTGGGCACTTCATCTCCGGCTCCCATAATGTAACCTACCGATTTAGCACCAACAGAAACATCTAGGCTGACGGCCTTTGCAGTAGCTTTTGGTAAAAGCACCTGGTAAGGAATGTGTTCGTATTGAATGGTTTGCATCGACCGATGGAATAATTCGCCCGTTATTTCGGCTTCGATACCAATTACTTGTACCACAGATGTTGAATTATTGGGTAAAACTTTAAATTCGATACGCAACCCGTTCCCTTTTTTTAAGCTTTTTAATGACTGTTGTGCCGGTTCCGATTTCCATCCTTTAGGTAAATTTAGTCGAATAATAGCATTTGAAACATTATGATTAGCATGTACATTTACGCCAATCACCTTGCTGTTTCCATTATCAAATATCAGCACTTTGTCATCAAACGAAGATGTTAAAGGAGGCACTACTGTTAATGGCCGATACCGTTCGCCCTCTACCCTATCCGTCCATTTATAACTAACCGGAATGGTATATTCCAATGGAGTTCCTTCTATATTCAAATTCAATTTTACATTAAATGCCGGGTCGTTTTCTGGCAAGCCACGTAATAATTGATTGGCCACATGGTACATACCAAGAGTAGCTTGGCTATTTAGCCAATAAGGCCCGCCATACGCAAGCGATTTAGGGGTAAGCATATCTATTTCCTCCACCTGCTTTTGATTATCTGCTAAGAGGATATTATTAGTTAATTGATTCTCATTATTTAGTTTAACTGCCTGTATGCTAATTTCTAAGGCACTCCTATTCACTAATTCCAGCTTAATATGCAATGAATCTCCTGGAACAATTAAGGGAGATATTGCCGTTGCTTCCATAAATAATCCAGCACATTGTACAATTAAATCATCAACTTCTTTCAACTTTTTAGATTTCCAAAACGCATCCTTCACTTTGCTAATGCTTTGGCGTAATTTAAGTAATGCATTTACTGATTTTGAAGGATGGGCAGGGTTATAATTTTGGATGATTTCATTTACCTCGTTCGATAGTTTAGGAACTCCGGCTCTATTCCAAGTAAGGTCAATGCCCTCAAATAAATCTGACTGCACCGGTTCGCCAAGTACAGATTTTAAATATTCGAATTGAGAGCCTCTAACATGCGTAGCCCCAAACCCCTGGCTTTTGTGCTGCGAACGACTGGTGGCAGCCATTTCGGTATAAGAAAGACCCAATGCA
>JALSJD010000065.1 GCA_026989535.1 Cyclobacteriaceae bacterium | reverse complement strand
GGCAAATTCAGGATTAAAAAATGGGGAAAATTTAAAATTACCCAAGCCCTTACCCAAAAAGATATTTCAGACTATTGCATAAAAAAAGCATTACAGGAAATAGGGCAAGAAGATTACCTTGCTACCATCGCTTCTTTGGCTAATAAAAAAATGGGCGAATATAGTTTACGGGTGTCCAATCCATTTCAATTAAGAGACAAAACCGCTAAGTACATCATTTCTAAAGGCTTTGAGCCGAATTTGGTCTGGCAAATACTTAATCCTCATTAAAATTTTACAGAGATTCAATATAACGAGGAACTCTTTTAGCAACTTACATTGTTCAGCTAATTAGTGTTTGTCTATAAACTCCAATAAATAAAAAATAAAAACCAAATTTTAATTACCTAAACACCAAACACTTACATGGTTTTATGTTTTCGTTGTAACTATTCAGCCATTAAAGCTACCTTTTTAGCCACTAAGGCACTAAGCCTCCAAGTTTCACAAAATTTTATATGTGTTAAGTTAATACTTTGTGGTTCTTTGAGTCTTTATGTCTTGGTGGCTATGTTTTTTCGGCTGAATAGGTACTTTTCGTTTTGAGATTTATTTGTTAAAGACCAATGAAAGAAGTAAAATTACTATGCCTAACACTAATTATATTTTGATACAACTATCACAAGCTGCATCTTCCATTCTAAACCAAATGGAGGATGTGATTAATCAGATGGATAACGATGATTATAAAAAACCGGTAGATGTATTTAATAATTCTACCATTGGCCAACATTTTAGACATACGCTCGAATTTTTCCAGTGCTTGATGGATCGGCACGAAACGGGCGTGGTAAGTTACGACAAGCGAAACCACAACAAAAGCATAGAAACAGATAAAGCGTTAGCCTTGGTTTTTATTGCAAAAGCAAAAGAATTTATTATTTCTTGCGATATGTTAAAACCGTTGGTTTTAGAGGTTAATTATAATATCGAAAAGGGGCAAGACATATGCGTTGACTCTAATATGGGCAGGGAGGTAGCCTATAATATTGAACACGCCATTCATCATATGGCTATTATAAAAATAGGGGTACAAGTGTTATGCCCGTATGTTAAATTGCCTTATGGTTTTGGAGTTGCCTCATCTACGCTACGTTATAATAATGAGCTTAAAAAATAAGGGTTTATAACTCATGACCTTCATTAAAATCCGTAATTTTTTAACGAAGCTAAGGGCTTGGGAGTATTGGCCAATGTCGCTTTTTTATGCGCCTGTATATGCTTATTGGTTTTATTTGGGACTAAAAGCCCGGTCAATTTTCTTTTTTACGGCTGCTAACCCTGGCATTAAAAATGGCGGAATGGTAGCGGCCTCAAAAAAACAAATTTTGGATATGATTCCCAATCAATATATACCTGCAACTGTGCTTCTTTCTGCCCCTGTTTATTATAATGATGTTGAATTAGCTATGCAAAAATCAGGGCTGGCATTTCCTGTAATTTTTAAACCAGATGTAGGGGAACGAGGGTGGAAAGTAGAAAAAATTAATAATAAAAAGGAAGTAGAGGCATATTTAGCTGCTTTTAATGCTGACTTGCAACTACAAGAATACCTAGATTTGCCCTTTGAGGCAGGTGTTTTTTACTACCGATTTCCTGAGGAACAAAAGGGAACAGTAAGCTCTATTGTAGTAAAAGAATTACTGCATGTAATTGGTGATGGAAAATCTACTTTACAACAACTTATTATAAAAAAAGAGCGAGCTCGGTTACAATTTGATGCCCTAAAAATTAGGTGGCAACATCGGTTTGATTGGATACCTGCCAAAGAAAAACGAGTTGAATTACAACCCATTGGCAACCATAATAGAGGTACTGCTTTTTTGGATTGCAATTATTTAATCACTCAACAGTTAATCAACTCTTTTGATAAAATTAGCAAGCAAATAGATGGGTTTTATTACGGTCGTTATGATGTGCGATGCCAAGATGAAGAAGCATTAAAAAGAGGCGAAATAATGATTATGGAGTTAAATGGAGCAGCCTCCGAACCAGCACATATTTACCAATCAGGCTTTTCTATTTTTAAAGCTTACCGGGTATTATTCCATCATTGGAAAATTTTGTATCAAATTAGCGTTGTTAATCATGCCAAAGGCACACCCTATACTTCCTTTAAAAAAGGGTATAAAGACCTCACCACTTCGGGGCGTGTAATGGAGCAGGGTATTTAGTTGAAGATTACCTGTTTCTTCCAATAGAAATGAAAGACTATCTGTAACTTTACCCGGTGATTAACAACCTTTATATGCACCGAGCCTTACAGCTTGCTAAAAACGGCTTAGGGAGTGTAAGCCCCAACCCAATGGTTGGGTGTGTAATTACGCATAATAATATTGTTATTGGCGAGGGGTGGCATCAACAGTTTGGAGAAGCCCACGCTGAGGTAAATGCCATCAATTCTGTTAAAAACAAAGAATTACTAAAAGACGCTACTGTTTACGTTACCTTAGAACCTTGCTCTTATGTGGGCAAAACTCCTGCATGTTCCGATTTGCTCATAACCTCAAGAGTTAAAAAGGTGGTTGTAGCTACCTTAGACCCTAACCCTAAAGTGGCGGGCAGCGGAATTGCGGCTTTAGAAAATAAGGGAATTATAGTAAAACAAGGAGTGCTGAAAAAAGAAGCAATCGAATTAAATAAACGCTTTTTTATAAACCAACAGCTAAACAGGCCTTACATTATATTAAAATGGGCGCAAACTAAAGATGGGTTTATTGCACGTAAAAATTTCGACTCCAAATGGATTAGCAACGAACACTCAAGGCAATTAGTACATAAATGGCGAGCCGAGGAAGATGCTATTTTAGTGGGCAAAAACACGGCAATACATGATAATCCATCATTAACAGTTAGAGACTGGTCTGGCACACATCCCACTCGTGTTTTGCTCGACCGCAACCTTAAAGTGCCACAAAACCTTTATTTATTTGATGGGAAAATAAGCACGTTGATTTATAATTTTCTAGAAGGCAATAAGCAAAAAAACCTTGAGCACATCAAGATTGAAGGGGAGAACTTCCTCCATCAAGTAGTAACCAACTTATACCAAAGAGGAATTGGCTCCATCCTTATTGAAGGAGGAAGCCAAATATTTAATAGCTTTATCCATCTAGGATTATGGGATGAGGTGCGGGTATTTTCTTCTAACCAGTTATTTAATGAAGGTATTTCAGCACCTCAAATCAAATTCCCAAAAACTTATTCAGAAGATATCGAATCTGATAGCCTTTCTTATTACTTTAACCCCATAACCTCAAAACATTGGCAGAAGAATTAAATATTTCGCAAAATCTATCAAAAGCTGAAAAGTACAAAGAGCTACTCCCTCAAATTAAAGCACTTATAGAAGGCGAACCTGACATCATAGCCAATATGGCCAATGTGGCAGCAGCCATTCGTATGGGCACCCAATATGTATGGGTTGGGTTTTATTTGGTTAAAGGAAACGAACTCGTATTGGGCCCGTTTCAAGGGTCTATTGCTTGTACCAGAATAAAAAAAGGCATGGGTGTTTGTGGCACTGCCTGGGCAACCAAACAAACTCAAATAGTGCCAAACGTAGATGCTTTCCCCGGACATATTGCGTGCAGCAGTAGTTCTAAATCAGAGGTGGTGGTGCCAGGTATTAGAAATGGAGTTGTTGAATTTGTGATGGATGTTGACAGTACCCAACTACATGAACTGGACAAGACCGATGCTCGGTTTTTTGAGCAAGTTGTGGATTTGTTGTAGTTTAGAGCTGTTTATAAATTTGAGTATATGTATAAAAAGAATGTACTATTTGTAGTCTTAGCCTTGGCAATTCTGCCTACTATCCTCTTGGCGCAGGATAAAAAATCTGCAAGTAATGAAAACCCTTCATGGGATCGGTTTTCGGTAAGCTTCGGGGGGTTTTTAGCGAGCTATAACAGTGGAATAACCTTTGCCAGCAAACAATTAGGGCTTGGTATTAAAATAGATATTGAAGATGCCTTGGGCATAGAAGCCTCGCAATTAGCTTTTAGAGGCAAGGCTAAATATAACTTTGGTAAAACCAAAAAGCACTCTGCAACGTTAGGGTATTTTGGCATTATTCGTAATGCTAAAAAAGTACTGGAGCAAGAGTTAGATTACGATGGAGAAATATTTCCAATTGGCACTGAAATAACCAGTGAGTTTAATCTTACCATTTTACGAGCTAAATACGATTATGCCTTTTTTCAAGACGACAGGGTTTCGTTAGGTGTATCGTTTGGTCTTTTTATTATGCCCGTTAGCCTTCGGGTAAATGCCATTAATAATCAAGAAAAGAAAACACAGTTTACCGCACCATTGCCCTTACTAGGGCTCAGGTCTGATTTTAAAATCAGCGATAAATTTTACTTAAACCAAAGTGTAGAAGTATTATACCTTGCATTTACCAATTTTACTGGCAGCCTCCTCGATTTAAATGTAGCGTTAGAGCATCGAACTTTTGACCATATTGCTTTTGGAGTTGGAGTAAACTCAAATCGGCTAAACTTCAATATTAAAAACCCTGATTCTGCTATTGGATTTTTTGGAGATATATCAATGGATTATACCGGTGTGTTATTTTATGCGAAGTATAGTTTATAACCTGAGTTCTATTCTACAATTCCTAACGCTTCGGTAACTACATAATACCTTGGGTCGTCCACATCCGAAATAATAGATTTAGCAAAGTCAGGATTGGCTTTAATTAAAATGGCTTTGCAATCAGGGCTAAGGTGTTTTAGTCGGATGCGCTTGCCCAACTTACGGTATTTTTTAATAACTCCTTCAATGGCTTCTACCCCTGAGTGGTCAGAGACTTTAGAGTCGATAAAATCTATTTCAATATTATCAGGGTCTTCATGGGGTGTAAACTTGCTATTAAATGCTTGAATAGAACCGAAAAACAGAGGTCCCCAAATTTCGTACACCTTTGTGCCATCTTCTTTAATTGATTTACGTGCTCTAATTTTAGTAGCATTTTGCCAGGCAAAAACCAACGAAGAAATAATAACTCCACTAATAACGGCAATAGCCAAATCGAAGAAAACAGTTATTGCTGAAACCAGAATGATAACGAAAGCATCGGCTCTTGGTATGTTAGGAATAATACGAATACTCGACCAAGCAAAAGTGCCAATAACTACCATAAACATTACGCCAACCAAAGCGGCAATAGGTACTTGCTCGATATAGGGAGATAAAAACAAAATATACGAAAGTAGCATAAGTGCCGCCACAATTCCTGAAAGCCTCCCTCTGCCACCTGATTCCACATTAATCATTGATTGGCCAATCATAGCACAGCCACCCATACCACCAAAAAAACCATTGATAATATTAGCCCCTCCTTGGGCAATACATTCTCTGTTACCGCTTCCTCTTGTTTCAGTAACTTCATCAATAAGCGTCAGCGTCATTAACGATTCTATTAAACCAATAGCTGCTAAAATAGCTGCATAAGGAAGTATAAACAGGAAATTATCCATCGTAAAAGGAACTTGAGGAATTAAGAATGAAGGCAAGCTACCTTTAATACCTTCTCCTCCATTAGATTGCACAAACGAGAGTACTGTTGGAGTATCGAAGCCTCCAAATATTACAAGTAGCGATACGGTTAATATAGCCACTAATCCGGCTGGTATTTTAGAAGTTAGCTTAGGCAAACCAAACATAATGCCCATTGTTAACAGTACCAAGCCTACCATTGTCCACATTTCTGTACTGGCAAGCCACTCACCTCCTACTTTAAACATACCTAACTGCGACATAAAAATAACAATAGCCAAACCGTTTACGAAGCCAAGCATTACAGGGTGTGGAATGAGGCGCACAAATTTTCCTAATTTTAAAAAGCCGGCCGCCATTTGAATAAGCCCCATTAGCACCAACGTAGCAAATAAATATTGAATGCCTGCATTACTTACTTCGGGCATCATAGCACTGCCTTCTTTAACCAAGGCAACCATTACAACAGCCAATGCACCGGTAGCACCCGATATCATTCCGGGGCGACCTCCAAAAATGGAAGTAATTAAGCCCACCATAAAGGCTCCGTATAATCCAATTACGGGGTCAATGCCAGCTACAAAAGCAAAAGCTACTGCTTCGGGTACAAGTGCTAACGAAACGGTGATACCAGAAAGGATATCATTTTTAGCATTTTTGGTTTTCTTTTTAAAGAACTCAATCATAATAGCGGCCTCATTTTAAAGGGCTGCAAAGGTAGCTTTCTGCTAGCTTAGTACAATGGTATATGAGAGATGTTCCATAATTAAAAAATATTGTCATCCGAGTAACTTTAAAATCGCATAAAAAGTGTGATTTGAAGTTAGATTAAGGTGACTTCCTTTTTTTTAAACACCTCCTGTTTGATATTTGAATAATTCACCTTGTGCTATTCTTATATTTCGTTGATTCACAGGTGGGTGTTTTTGCTTTATAAATACGATAAGGCATATATACGAACCTAAAGCCATAGGAATCATATTCTGTTATTAAGGATTCGGTTTTAGATAAATTAATTTAGCTATAATTACAATGCAACTTACCCCATAGATCAGACGGTAGTCGGATCGAAGTCGTTTTTTGGGTCTGATTATCGTACGACCTTTGAGGCTAGGTCGAACCTTTGGATATTAACAAAACGGCAATAGACTATGATTAAATGATTTAATTTGCTATCTTTCCGCTATGGAAAAAGAGGATTTTAGAAAGGTAAAAGATGACATTAGAGACCCCATGCGCAAGCAGGCCATGCGAATGATAAAAAAAGGGATAAAGAAAAAAGAGGTTGCCTCTATTTATGGAGTCCATGTCAACACGATTACAAATTGGGTAAAGAAATATCGCAATCTAGGCAGTAAGGGTCTGAAAGGTTTGAAACGAGGTGTTAAATCGGAGGACAAGAAATTACTTTCGAGTCTTGAAGAGCGTCAAATACAGGCTATGATTTGCGATACTATGCCAGATCAGCTAAAATTACCATATTCGCTATGGACACGAAAAGCAGTAAAGGAGCTCATAGAGAGGGAATTTGGCGTAAAATTGGCCATTACTACCACCGGGGATTACCTTCGTTCGTGGGGATATACGCCTCAAAAGCCAAAAAAGAAGGCTTATGGGCAAAAGCCAAAAAAGGTGCAACAGTGGTTAAATGAAGAATATCCTACCATCAAGACAAGGGCAAAACAGGAGAATGCAGAAATCCACTGGGGAGGTGAAACAGGGGTCAGGAATAATTGTCAACATGGTCGCTCTTATGCTCCAAAAGGTAAAACACCCGTAAAAAAGAGTATGTCCAAGCGATTTTCAATTAATATGATTTCTACAGTAACCAATCAGGGGAAAGTGGAATTTATGATTTATAAAGAAACCATGAATGCAGATATGTTCATTAAATTCCTAAAACAACTTATTAAAGGCAAAAAAAGAAAAATATACCTTATTCTAGATAACCTGAGAGTACATCACAGTAAAATTGTTAAACAATGGGTGGAAGAAAACAAAGAGTGTATTGAATTGTTTTTCCTACCATCTTATTCACCTGAAAGAAATCCTGATGAATACCTTAATTGTGACTTGAAGCAAGGTTTATCTCAAAAGCCATCTCCTAAAACCCAAGAGAAATTAAGGGATAACCTTCAAGAGCATATGAATATGTTGCAAAGCAATCAACAGCGTGTCGAGAAATATTTTAGGCATAAAGATATCAGGTATGCAGTCTAGTGTAATCACAAACTATAGCCGTCTAGTTAATAACAAAAATTCATCTAAACTATTCCTAACGCAGCGTAGCTGCAAAATTCGAATTGAAAACTTGCTAGAAAAACAAGTTTTTACGGGGTGATAGCATAGCATAAACACTTTGCATTAAAACTAGCTACTTACAATATAAAAGTGATTTTTTGCAAATTTCATTGCTGTAAAAAATTCGATAGTAATCGGATGTGCATTTAGCCCGATCAATTCAGGCTAAAGAAAATTGCTGTCATCCGATGCGAAGATTAAACAACAGACTCCAATAGAAATTTAATTATAAAATTCCTATTTTAGAAATAAAAAAGAAGTATGTCCCGTCCTGAAAAAGGTTGACTCTTTCTCCCGATAAAATCGGGATGCGATTATTTGACTGTCAGATACTTGAAATGCTCATAACGAAGATTCATGAATTAATCAGGTTAAAAACAAGATTATAATGAGTACACGTTTTGTTAAACATTAAATTTTAAGCGATGAAAACATTAAAAAACACAATAATGGTATGTATGACTTTTGCATGGCTATTTACCGCATGCTCCAAAGACAAACCTAAACCTGCAAACCAAGCACCAGATACCTTTAACTTAGTGGGCGTAACCAACGGTGCAACAAATGTTGATGTAATGCCAAACCTTAGCTGGTCTGCCGCCACAGACCCTGACGGAGATGCCATAAGTTACGATTTATATATAGACAGCAATGAAAACCCAACAACACTTTTTGCTGAAGATATTACAGCCACAAACTACCAATTACAGGAGCGTTTATCTATAGTAGAGCAATATTATTGGAAAGTAGTAGCCAAAGACAATAATGGTAACACCACACCAAGTGATGATACCTATAGCTTTACTACCCGTAATCTAAATTTCCCAAATACACCGGTAACCGCCAATGCCGCTTTCTCTAAAAGATGGGGTCATACCACAGCCGTTTTTGATAACAAACTCTGGGTCATTGGGGGATTTGGGGATGGAATTACAAGGATGATGTATGGTTCAGTACAGATGGCAGTACCTGGACACAGGCAACCGCTAATGCCGATTTCTCTGAAAGAAGATTCCATACCACAGCCGTTTTCGACAACAAACTCTGGGTTATTGGTGGAGGTGGTGATGGAGGTTTAAAAAATGATGTGTGGGTTATGGATTAGGTTATTCTTTTAAATGAGTTTTTGCTTTATAAATACGATAAGGCATATATACGAACCTAAAGCCACACTGACTATCGTACGACCTTTTAGGCTAGATTTTATCCAAATTTGCTCTTATTTTGCGTATATTTGATAAATGAGTACTGCTGAAAAACAAAATAGTATTATTAGAAAAGTATTAAAAACAAATGATACTGAATTGCTTGAATACGTAAATATTATTCTTAATCAACATAAAGAGCAAGTCATTTATAAATTATCTTCTCAAGAAAAAAATTTGTTAAACGAAAGCATGGAACTCTATTCGTCAGGTAAAATAATAGCTGGTAACGAAGTAATAGCTAACAATAAAAAATGGCTAGAAAAATAGTTTGGACTGATCTAGCAGATAGAGAATTTACCAAAACGCTTCAATATTATGTTGATAGGAACGGGTCAACAACATAGAGTAAATCTTTCAATGATGAGATAGAAAATGCTACCAACCTACTAACTAAATTTCCAGATTTAGGCTTAAAAACAGATTTAAAAGATATACACGTTCTTATCAAAAGAAATTATAAAATTTTCTATCGTACGACAATATCAGAAATTATTATTCTTTTGATATGGGATACAAATCAACAACCTGAAAAGTTGGATAAGTTGTTGCATTTTTAGAACTGAGTCCACTCCGAAAACAGAAAATTTTCAAAAAAGAGTTATTTTGGAGTAGATTTTCATTTTTTGAGATTCGGTGATGCCTGGGTATCAACGGATTGAAAAAGGCGAAAAGATGCCCAAAAGATTTTTTTTTGGTTTTAGGTGTTTTCGGAGTGGACTCAGAACCACATTTTTTACTGTAAATTAGTTGCACCTCTGCATCTCTACACTTACTTTTATAGGAATGCCTTCTACCTCAAACCCTATTATTTTAAAAGCTTCTGCAGGCTCCGGTAAAACATTTGCCTTGGCCAAAACATTTATTAAACGCCTCATACTACAACCCAACGAATACCACCAAATTTTAGCACTTACGTTTACCAACGATGCTAAAAATGAAATGAAGTCACGTATTTTAAAGGAGCTTTCTAAACTAGCTGCAAAAGAGGAAACCGTTTTTTTGCAAGCCATTACACACGACTTTAAAACAGATAAAATACCGCTTGATGAATCACAAATATTCCACCGTAGTAATTTAGCTCTTACTAATTTACTTAATGATTACAGCCGTTTTAATGTAGTTACACTCGATCATTTTTTTACCCAACTCATTAGGCATTTAGCACGTGAGCTAAAACTAAGCCTAGGCTACGAGCTTGATTTAGATGTAAGCAAAGCAATGGACGAAGCTATTTAT
This sequence comes from Cyclobacteriaceae bacterium, assembly GCA_026989535.1. Lineage (GTDB taxonomy): Bacteria > Bacteroidota > Bacteroidia > Cytophagales > Cyclobacteriaceae > JAKISE01. The sequence continues at coordinate 14,547 of JALSJD010000065.1, read as the reverse complement.
AGCCTTTATCAAACCAAGGATAAGCGAGTAAAAAAATGGTTGCGGGCCTTTATTAATACCAAAATTGAAGGAGACAAAGGGTGGAACATCGAGTTTAATATTAAGAATCTTGGCAATAAGCTGTTTCAAGATAGCTTTATCGATATTAAAGATAAGCTCAAAGAAAATGCAGATAACCTAGAAGACTTTGTAAGCAATCTTCAAAAGCAGGTAAATTACTACCTTACCGAAATGCAAAATGCAGGAGTAGCAGGAGTAGCCTTCATGCAATCGTTTAACCTTGCCGATTCTGATTTTAGATTCAATACAGCCTCCGTGTTTAAAAGGTTGGCCAACCAAAAAATTGACCTAACAAAGTCCTTTAGCAAAACATTTTTAGAGGCCGAGTGGGCTACAAAAAAATCAGAAAAAAAGGAGGAGATAGAAGCCTGTGCTGCTGCTGGTTTAACCGATTTACGAGAACGTATTATCGAATTAGCCCATAGCGAAAAACTAATCGAGTACCTCGAAGCCAAAAATTTACTGGCTAATATCTATTCGTACGGGGTGCTTTCAGCCTTGTCTGATAATTTATGGGAGTACCGCAGCGAAAATAATTTACTGCTTCTATCAGATACTGCTTCCATTTTAAATGGGGTAATTTCCCTTTCGGATGCCCCTTTTATCTATGAAAAAATAGGAGCCAAATACACCCATATTCTTATCGATGAGTTTCAAGACACTTCCACCCACCAGTGGAAAAATATTTTACCCTTGCTGCAATACGCTTTGTTCGATGAGGGCAGCTTATTGCTGGTGGGCGATGTAAAACAATCCATTTATCGGTGGCGTGGAGGCGATGTAAATTTGCTAATGCACCAAGCAGCCTTTGATTTAGCAGACCACAACCCCATTGAAAGCGCCTTAGACACCAATTACCGCAGTAGCCAACATATCATCCATTTTAATAATGCTTTTTTTAAAGCGGCCAGTGCTTCGCTGGCTACCATAATGGAAGGATTTGAACATAAAAAAGAGCTGGTAATAAATGCTTATGATGATGTGGTGCAAAAAACAAATAAAGAAATTGAAGGCTATGTAAAAATCGAGTTCTTTAAAGATGATGACCCTGAACCCAATGTAAGTTGGAAAGAACAAGCCTTTGAATCTACCAAAAACACGATACAACAAGCCATTAATGATGGTTTTGCACCCGAAGATATTCTTATCCTTGTACGTAAAAACACAGAAGCAAGCGAAGTAGCCACCTATCTCCTAAGCAATGGCATCCACACCATTACTGATGAAGCCCTGCAATTAGAAAAATCTCCTTTAGTACAATTTTTAATAAATAGTTTGCAGCTAATTATAACACCTACTAACAAGCTGGTTCTCACTAATGTTAGTTACTTTCTCAACCTTATTCATCATAAATCAGCCAGCGAAGCACTGGATGGAACATTAGAAACCTCTCCTTTTACATCTTACTCGGCTAACCTAACCGCTTACGAGGCCATTGAAAAATTAATTGAAGCGTATAGCCTAAACAAACAATTTGACCCCTTTTTGCAAGGCTTACAAGACCATTGCTTAACCTTAAGCCAGCGAGGTTTTGTTTCGGTTTCCAGCTTTCTCGACCGATGGAGCGAGTTACATCAAGACTCCAAAACCAAACCCTCCATTATTTTGGGCAAACCCAAAGGTGCAGTACAGGTAAAAAGCATTCATAAATCGAAAGGGCTCGAAAGCCCCATTATAATAATGCCTCAGGTAGGCGGTAGTTTTTACGGGCGGCAACACATATTTTGGCCAACCAACTTACCCCCTAGGTACGATAAATGGGGAAGCTTACCCCTTAGTTTTACGAGTACATTAGAGCAAACCAGTTTTGCCGAAAATTACGAACAAGAAAGAATCGACATTGCACTTGAAGAGTTAAACACCTTATACGTTGGCTTTACCCGAGCCATCGAAAGGCTTTATGTGTTTGTGCAGGACACAACCTTAAAAAAATCATACCAACACTTAATTAGGAGCGTGCTAGAAAGCGACATTTCTATACCCAACTATTTTGATGGGCGTATATTTGAACTTGGGAGCCCTGCACCTGCAAGCCCAACTACTAATGAAGCCATTAATGATAACCCATTAAGCAGCTACCCAACCACTGACCCTGCCTTAAAATTGGCTTCTGTTAAAGAGAAAGATTTTTGGAAACAATTAAACACCAACAAAGCCAATAATATTAGGGCTGGCATTCGACTGCACGCAATTATGGCACAGTTGCAAACATTTGAACTTGCCGAGCTGCCAACCACACTTGCCTCGGTTATTAATGCAATGGTGCTTAAAGGCGAAGTTCCAGTAAACGAGGCTACTGTTTTTAAGGCTAAAATACGTTCGCTTTTTGAGGCTGTTCCAAAGTTGCACCAATGGTTTGCTCCAGGTTGGGAAGTAATTAACGAGCGAAGAATATTGGCAAAAGGGCAGGCCTACATCCCCGACAGGGTGGTGATTAAAGAAAACAAAGCAGTGATTTTAGATTTTAAACGAGGGGCTAAATCTGAAAATCATAAAAACCAGCTCCGAAATTATGGTCATTTGCTTGCCCAAATGGGCTATCAAGTAGAAGAAATGCACTTGGTTTATATTGAATTAAACGAATTAGAGCAAGTAGTATGAAACGATTTTTAGACCATATAATCGATGATATTAATGCCGAAAATTTAAAGGAGCTAAAGGATACTTATTATGTTTTTCCTACCCAGCGAGCTTGCCGCCATTTTGAAGTGCTACTTCAAAAAAAGTTTGAAGACAACGTGTTTTGGGCTCCTACTATTTTAAGCATTCAAGAGTTTATAGAACACCTTAATCCACAAGTGAGTGTAGCTTCTGAAATACAACAAATTACGGAGCTATTTGGGGTGTATAAAAAGCTTGAACCCAACATTGTGTTTGAGGATTTTTATGGCTGGGCAAAGGTGCTTCTCAAAGATTTTGATGAAGTAGATCGTTACTTGGTAGATGCAAAGCTGCTGTATAAAAATTTGCAGGATATTAAAGATATTGAACACGTTTTTGGGCCCGATGAAGAAGCATTAAAAGCCATCATCGAGTTTCAAAAAGTGATTGATGTGGCTGGAAATGGGGAGCTTTTTAAAGAATTTGACACCACTTGGAACACCGTTGGTAAAGCTTACTTTATGTTTCAAGAAGCACTTGCCGCTAAAGGGTTGGCCTACACAGGTATGCTTTACCGCAGTTCGGCTCAGGCCATTAAAAACTCAGCGTTATTACCTTTTACACAAATTGTATTTGCTGGCTTTAATGCCTTATCATTAGCAGAAGAAGTGATTTTTAGCACTTTGCTTGCCAATCAAAAAGCAGAAGTTTATTTTGATGCAGATCGATTCTATTTTCCTGCTTTAACCAATGCCAAGGACAAACAAAACTTGGAAGCCGCTAAGTTTTTAAGCAAATACAAACACCTCTGGAAAGGCGAAAATGTGCACTGGGTGGATGCTAATGGGTTTAACACCGTTCGCAATATTGATATTTTAGGCACGCCATTAGGAGTTACCCAAGCCAAAATTGCTTCAAACATAATCTCGAATAACCAAAGCCATTCACTCCATAATACAGCGGTGGTGCTGGCGGATGAAGCTTTGCTTAACCCCATTTTATACGCCTTGCCACAAACCGAACAGCCCATTAACATTACGATGGGGCAACCCGTGCTGGCTACGCCTTTGGGAGAGTTTATAAAGTATTATTTTGAGTACCAAGCCAGGCTCGATGGCGAAACAATTCCTGTTGAGGCCTTGCAAGCATTGGTGGCCAATACCTATCTTTTGCAAGATAATAGCGCCTTAAACGAGTGGCTTGGCAAAACTAAACAAAGCCATATATCGTGGGCTTGGCTTCAAAACTTTAAAACCCTTTCGGCATTTGCAAAAAAGGTTTTAATGCCTGTATCAACATCTATTACCACCTTTGATAGCGCACTCCAATTTATTGCTGCCATTAACACAAAGGTGGAGGATGAAAATGATGGGATTGCCACCATTTTGTATGAAATGCTGCAACAACTAAAAGCCGAATTGAACCAAATAAGCAGTTCCTTCGAAATTAAGTTTATTAAGAAAATTGTCCTCGAATCGTTGGGTACGTTAAAACTACCGTTAGGAAAGGAATCGAATAGTGGCCTGCAAATAATGGGCTTTTTAGAAACAAGGATGCTTGATTTTGAAAACCTTATCATTTTATCGGTAAATGAAGGAATGCTTCCTGCTTCGGCAAGCAATAAGTCGTTTATTCCGTTTGGTTTGCGCAAAGCATTTAAAATGCCTCATTTTACCGAGCAAGATAGCATTTACGCCTATCATTTTTATAGGTTGTTGCAAAGAGCGCAACATGTTTCACTCATTTATAATACCGAATTAACGGTTGATGGCTCGGGAGAAAAAAGCCGTTATATTTTACAGTTGGCACATCGTATAAAAACCGAAAACTTACCTATTCATTTAAATGAATCTACCGTAAGCATTCCGCTTTTAACCGAGGCCTTGCAACCTCGTAAGATAGAAGTAAAAAAATCAAAAGAGGTGCTAAAAGACCTTGAGCATCTCTTATTTGAGCGCTCGAACGAACGCCCCATTTCGCCCACCTTAGTGCTCGATTATATTGAGTGTCCGCTACGTTTTTATTTAAAACGAATTAAAAAATTAAGGAAGGATGACGATGTAAGCAATGAAATTGATGCCCGCGAATTTGGCAATATTGTACACCATACCTTGCAGCATTTATACGAACCTTATGTAGGAAAAACGATTACGAAGGATGACATTATTACCCTAAAGAAAACCAAACTTGCCGCTCAAATTGATAAAGAATTTGAAGCGGAGGTGCAGCTTAAAACCATCACAGGTAAAAATGAATACCAATGCTACATAATAACCAACACCCTCCAGCGCCTCCTCGATAAGGATGCTTCTCAGGCACCATTTCGTATAAATGCATTGGAGTTATCTCTTAATAAAGATAGCTTTAGCCTTACCCTCAAGGTAAATGGCAGCCCCATCCAATTAGGTGGCATCATCGACCGGTTGGATGAACTACCACTGGATAACAAAGACGGCACTAATGGACTCATGCGTATTATAGATTATAAAACAGGCAAAGTGAAAATGCAAAAAACCTCCACATATAAAAAACTGGTGGAGATAGAAACTTATGTGGATAATTATTTTACCAGGCCTGATTTTAAAGTAGAGTTTCAATCGTATTATTACGCACTTATTTACCAACGCAACCACCCCAATGCCGATGTAACGGCAGGTATTTATGGCCTAAAATCAATAGGAGCTGGGGTGCAATATGTGCGAGGCAGGCAACAAGCCATTCCTGATGAGCTATTTAATTTATTTGAGGATAGGCTAATTCAGTTGTTTGAAGAAATGCTAGAGACCTCCACCCCATTTTGCCAAACAGAAGAAACTGCAATATGTAGCTACTGCGAGTTTAAGGCTATTTGTGGGAGGTAATGGAACAGACACCTAAGTTTATTTTAAAGGTCTTTTTTTAATCATTCCGCCTTTAGTGTCCTTAACACTATTCATAATGATAAATGCTCCAGGATCAATTTTATCAATTTCTGATTTAAGGCTGGCAATCTCGAGCCTTGTGACCACCGTATAAATAATGTCCACTTTTTTTAAAGTACCATCTCTTTTTCCAAATCCTCCTTTGCCCGAATAAATAGTAACCCCTCTCCTAAGCTTCTCGGTTATCATTAACCTGATACTTTCGCTATAATCTGATATAATCGTTATTCCTGTGTATTCTTCAATTCCTTCAATTACATAATCAATAGTTTTTGATGCAACCAGATATGTAAGTATAGCATATAGCGCAATTTCTATAGATAAGATATAGGCTCCAAAAGAGAATATGATAATGTTAAAAATAAGAATAATATCGCCAATGGTCAATCCTGTTTTTTTACTCAAATAAATGGCTAAAACTTCAGTCCCGTCAATTACAGCTCCACCTCTTATGGACATACCAATTCCTGCCCCTAAAAAAAATCCCCCAAAAACGGCTATAAGTAATTTATCTGAAGTAATTATTGGATAAGGGATGAAGTGTACAATTAATGCAAGCCCTATGATGGCAATGATGCTTTTTAATGCAAACTGCTTGCCTATTTGCGAATACCCAACAAAGAGAAAAGGTAAGTTGACAACTATAATAAGTATTGACAAAGGAACAAACGTAATTTCTGATATTAAAAGAGATATACCCATAGCACCGCCATCAATAAATGAATTTGGCAATAAAAATCCTTTCAAACCAAAACCGGCAGATACTACACCAATTAAAATAAAAATGGCATTGCCCACAGTATGGGTGATATTTACTTTTAGTAAATCAACCTCCTTTGCCATTTTCGCACCATCTGTATCTTTATGCTTTTTTTTAGATTGCATATTAAACGTTTGCTGAACTTAAGATTTATTGGAAAGTTAACCCATAGGTTTTGGATTATTATAAATAGACCCCATAAACCGATGTTGTTATCCTGAATAATTCATGAATAATCTATTACGCATTCCAATTACCTACCATTCAAGCATACCGACTAAAGTGCGGTACAGGCTTTGCTCGAATTTTGGTACTCAACGTCCGCCAGGTAGGCGGACGCCTCTCCCGATGAGAAAATCGGGACAAGCTGTTCCAAAATCCTGTGCGAGCACTTGAATGTCAGATACTTGAAATGCTCATAACAAAGATTCATGAATTAATCAGGTTATAAAAAAGTTTGCAAAAAACTACAAAAACACAGGTTTCCCCTTCCATAAACCTTCTAACTCCACAGGCCCGCCAAAATATTGATCTTTAAACTTATTCATTTCGTCAATCGTTTCGTTGCTCATTAGCCCTGATAATTCGTCCATGGCCTTGCCGCCCATAATGTAGGGCATTGTGGTGGTAATCATTTTACCGCCTCTAAAATGACCAAGCATCATATACTCACTCATTTCGGTAATGGGTTCGCCATAAAGAGAGCACCTGGAAATGAGTTCTTCCAAAGGTTCTCCTTCGCCTCGTTGGTAGGCCTGCATTTTACTCATAAACGCTTGCCGATTGGTAAAAAATGCCTGCATATTTTGCTGCGATTCTTTAGAAATGGACTGCTGCATAGTATGTGCACAAGCAGAACAAATCGCATATTCAAACACAATATCTTGCACTTGATATTCCACATTATTTTTTACCGCTTTTTCTACAAAATAGTCGATAGTGCCTAATGTTAAATCAATGCCACACACCATACATTCTTTAAAAGGTTCGGCACTTTCAAAGGGATAAAATTCTTTTGGGATATCTATTAGGTTGGGCTGCATAATGCTAAAAGTTCGAAGTTGCAATTAAGAATAATGTTTTTTATTTATAAAAGGGATTAGTGCCAAAATTAATGCTTGTTCATAATAAGTGGTTCGTGTAAGCAAATTATTGGTAAGCAAACCAACGGCTCCTCCTTTTTGTTTGGAGTTAGATTGACCAAAAACCACATCATCGGCATGCCCAAGCTCCATGCCATTTTGTACTAACTCTGCCACCTTGGGAGGCAGAAAAAACGAACCCGTGCGGCCTTTTCCGTACATATCTTCCGATCGAATAACCATCCAGGCAAAGGCCTCCAATTCATTATTATTAGGAGCAACTCCACCTTCTAACCCAACCCAAAAATCAGCTTTATATGCCTTTATAGCATTTTTTACTCTATTTTCGGCTCCTAACAAAGTTTCGGCTTCGCCAATGGGTTGATTGGGAACTTTAGAGGGTACACTTACGCCTTGGTACTCAAACGTTTCCGTTGGAAATGTTTTTGAAAAAGCATTTTCAACAGCTTTTATTTTTGCCGGGTTTTTTGAGGCTATGATTATTTTTTTCATTCGAAATTTGGACTATAAAACAGGTAGATTCCTGCTTACCTTCGCAGGATTTACTAATCTGCAAACAAAATTATTCCGACCCAAGGGTTGGAGGATTAAACTAAGCGGGCTATCGCCCTACGATTAAATTTCGATGTATAGCCCATCTGATTTTACCGCTATTTGATAAAGGGTAAGGTGCCTGCATTTGTTAGTTGATTCTATTCCCGATTTAAGGTTAAACCTATACTCGTGTAGTGGGCAAATTATTTCGTTAAAATCATTCAACTTCCCCTTGCTAAGGGGTTCATGTTGATGCGGGCATAATTCATCTGAAACCGAAAATCCTTGATTTGAATGAATAAGTAAATAGCTTTTATTTTTTACAATCAATTTTCTAACAGTGCCTTTAGGCACCTCCTCTATGGCTTCTTTTTTTGATGAAAACAATTTAACAATCATACTTTATTTAGTGTTCGTCTATAAACTCGGTGTCTGATTCAGAAAGTTGGTTATCAAGGCTTGCGAAATTTCAAAAAGTGGAGTTTCCTTTCGGAAATGAGCATTTTTGAAATGAGTATAACGCAGATAGCCGACTTTATGGACAGACACTATTTAGTAACTGAAATAGCTTTATAAGCCCAATTTTATCACTCATACTAATACCTGCATTAGTTGAAATGCCCTGAAATTCTTTTTTATCAATATTAAAAAGTTTGCTTAACAAAGATTTGCTCATCTTAAATCCTTCCCAGTTCCCATCACGAAATATAACGAGCTTTTCTTTTATTATTTTTTCGGGTTCTTCCTTTGGCACAAAACGCATCTCATCTGTTTTATACCCTCTTACTCCCTCTATTCTATCAGTAGTTAAATAAGAAGCGAGCAGGTATTTGCCAACACTGTTTACTAACAAAAACCTTGCTTTTGCATTTACTTTGCCTACAATAAGTACCGATCCATCATTGCCCGAATTATAAATTAGTCCTCCGGCAAGCCCCAAGGGCATAAGTGTTAGTACTTTGTTATTCACCACCACTTCCATCATATTTTGGTGCCTGTTAAAATTTAAACTATCGTATGTTTTTGAAGTGCCATTGGTATAAAATAATTTTCCTTTCGACCATTGCGTTACCAGGTATTCGTTGGTATGTTCAGGAAAAAACAAACCAAAACCTCCTTTTAGTTCTACGGGTTGTGGCTCATCCAAATTTAAAATAACCTCTTGGGCTTGTGCCATAAATGGCAAAACAAATAAGATTGCCAGCCACTTAGTCATTTTGAGTACAGCTTAAAGATGAGCCTATGGGAGAACCATCTGGGGGTGGTAAAGTTTCTTGATTTTTCCACTCCGATGGATTCTCAAAGTATAGTGCTAAGGTATTTGCCATATAGCTCAAAAAAGCCTTTTCATTCACCTCCTTTTCTGTTTTAGCTGAGTTCTCAAGGTCTGTTTTAAGATTTTTTAGGGTTAACTGTGTAATTGCTTTTGTTTGAAAATGAGCAGAAGAACTAACCGATAACTCCATCAATTGATTTACAATTATGTTTGCCACAGCATACTGTACTTCTTGGTTCAGCCCTTGTTGCCTTGTTGCCCAAATGGTGTTTTTAATTAGTTCGTCCAACATATATTCTAAACTTGGTTGTGATTTTTCGCGAGCATTATGGGCAACTAACCTATTAGCTCGGGCAGGGTTAAGTAGTAATTGAACTGTCATTTTTGCACTAGATTCGGCAGCACTTATGGGGTCGAATGTGAGCCCTGTATTGCTTTTTATATTTTCTCGTGTGCGATAATAGCCTAATGGGCGAGGAGGAAGTTGAGATAGAAGATCTTCTGACAACGTAAGTATTTTAGCATCTAGGGTGTGTAAAACAGATTGTAGTGCTTCTTTTTGGTCTTCTGCACTTACCAATTTTGTAGGAATTTGCCCATCGCCTTTTACCGCATAGGTGTAATGTAAGCCACCAATAACTTTTACCGCAGCCTCTACTTGGTAGCGATGGTAGTAATAAATTGGAGCTAAGGCTTCCTCTATTTCAGCCATGGGTCGCCCTTCTTTTATCGTATTTTCTCCCATATTATTAAGCGCAATGGCCCTCACTTTTAAAACATGTTCTAATTCTTTAGCAGCATTACTGCCATTATCCCATAAATGTGCTCGTGGGTTGGCACTGCTTTGGGGGCGAGCATCTTGATCTGATAAAAATGATAATTGTTGATTTTGATAGGCATCCAACAAAATTTCATTTAATGCTTTTTGCTCATTAGTACCTTTCACAAAATCTGCATAGCCATAAGCAATGCTTACCTTATCCCAAGCTCCTATGCGTGTGTCGTAGGCATCTTTTAAGCTTAACTTACCGTCAATAATATCCACTTTGGGGTGAGGGTAATCCATTACCGAAGCACGGTCGTCCATACTGGCGGTATAATTATGCGCAAGCCCTAATGTGTGGCCTACTTCGTGGGCAGCCAATTGGCGTAATCGAGCCAATGCCATCTGTTTCGCTTGCGCTATTTCATTAGAGCCACTGGCATGAGGACTTAATAATCCTGTGGCAATTAAAAAATTTTGCCGCACACGCAGCGAGCCCAAGCTTACATGCCCTTTAATTATTTCGCCTGTTCTGGGGTCGATTATACTGCCACCATACGACCACCCTCTTGTGGAGCGGTGTACCCATTGGATTAAGTTATAACGTACATCCATTGGGTCGGCATCTTTAGGAAAAAGCTTTACAATAAATGCGTTTTTGTATCCAGCAGCTTCAAAGGCCTGGTTCCACCATTTTGCCCCATCCATAAGCGCAGAGCGAATGGGTTCAGGGGCTCCTCTATCTAAATAATACACAATAGGCTCAACAGGTTCGCTTATTGCCGCCTTTGGATCTTTCTTTTGCAAACGATGCCGTGTAATAAATCGCTTTACCAAGGGTTCATCAAGGGGGGTTGCATAATCTTGGTACGACATCGGAAAATAACCAGCACGAGGGTCAAATACTCTGGGTTGGTAATGCTCATCGGGTAGTTGTATAAAACTATGGTGCTGCCTAACGGTAACAGCCGTGGCGGTGGGAGTTACACTTCTAATATTATACCCTTCGGGTGTTCCTGTAAAAGTTAAGGTAGCTTCAAATTCAGTATTTTGAGGAAAAGATTTTGTGCGATTTATGTAGAGGGCTGAACGGCTCTTATCAACACTGTAATGTCCTTGTTTAGTTCGTTTTAATCGACCACTTACATTATGCGCATCTTGCATTAAAAAATCAGTAGCATTCACTAAATATGTACCCTTTTCATTTTGCACTATTTTAAACCCCCATAAAACAGATTGTGCAAAAGCTTGCTCTACCGATTCTCTTTCCAGCTTGTTGTCAGAATCTGCCCTATAGCTTAAATTTGGTTGTATTAATAATAATTTAGGACCTGTTTTAATAAACTTAACTACTCGTTCACTTCCCAGTTGCCCTCTATCCAACCCAATATCGTTTGAGCCAACTCCCGTTGCCAATGAATTAACATATAAAAACTCCGAGTCTAGCTTGTCAATTTCCAAAAACAGCTCGTCACTTTTTTCATCATAATAAATATTAAAGAAGCCCTTTTGAGCATCCATCCCTTTTACAAAGGCATTGTATAAAGAATTTTTTTGAGCGTGAGATTGAATACCTAATAAAACAAAAAGAGCAAAGAAAACAGATTGAAGGTAGTTAATTTTATTCATCCTTAAATTTACAAATTGATAAACTCAAAAAAAATACCTAAGCAATAAGTTTGCTTAGGTATTTACATTAAATCATTAAATTGATTCAATGTAAATCAGGCAAGAATATATACGCACACATTCATAGCAAACGAAGAAAAGGCATGTTTCCCAATTACGGAAGAAGCAACTTCTGTAAACAAGGTCTGTTTTAGTCAAGCGAACATAGTAAAAACAGAAAGAAAATAAGGTTAATCCCTTAAGATAGTATAGCGGTTATTATATGAAGTTGTCTTGTCGTACTAAGCATGCCAGAATCTCTTTTTAAATATAAATACTAGTTGTCAACCATCAATTTTTATTTGATAAAATACTAGTATTCTCTATTCCATCTTGGAAATCCTTACCAAAAAGATAAAATTAATCTCCCTCTGGTAAAGTGATATCGCACCTGATGATGGGGTGTTAGTATGATAGAATTCGTAAGAACCAGTTAAGGCAGGGCTAAAGTGGTATGTATATGCCAAACCAACAATAATAACGCTATTAAGCTCTAATTGCGTTGTGATTTTCGCAAACCCGCTAAAGGAATTGGGAGAGCAATCAATCTCAGCGGAAAAAACCCTTGTGAATACATCATCTTTAATCACGCCTACACCATAACCAACCGAAGAGGAACACATATAATATGTTGCCCCAAAACCTGCTCCAACCAATACTTTTTTCTTTTTTACCAAGAATTCTTTTCCCAAAAGAAAATCTAATTGTCCATAAAAAGTAGAATAATCTAAAATTCTAGAGACTTCAGAGGTCATAAGTGTATCAATAGTTTGAATTTTCAGGCTATACCCCAATATGCCCAATCCTGCGCTATATTGAATAACCCATTCATTATTTAATTTCTCCTTTTTTCTTATAAATAAATTACCAGAAATAGCAAACGGTTTTTTTATTCCCTCAGATTCGGGCGTGAAACTCAGTTGGTTTCCTATATTAACAGAAGTGCCTATGTAAGTTTGTCCTTTTGAATTGGTGAAGTAAACAATTGCAAAACAACATAAGATCCATTTTAAAAATCCATACATTCTAGTTCAGTTATGAAGTATTTCAATAAAAAAATAAATGTAAAATTTAATAACAAATCAATATAATTTCTTCTAAAATACAACAAGCCACCAGCACTATTTTTCTGATGGCTTGTTGGTAATAATTAAATTATGTCTTATAATCTAAAACACTAAAACATAAGTGTAGAGTCCAACCTTTTCATGATAATGAACAGAACTCATTTCTCCTGATCTCACTTTAGATCCTGTGGCATAACGTGTTTTTGTTTTAACCTTTCTTCTCCTTTTCGTAATAATGGGTGTTTCAATTGATGCCCCACCAGAACAGTCTTCTGAAACAATTGTACCATAAGCATAGACTTCAATTCTAGCACTACGTTTCTTCCATTTCCCATTATTCTTTTTCTTATATGACCTTGTCCACGCTTTTAATTTACCATCACCATCAAATGGCCCATCGGCTACTTTTACCTTGTATTTCAGTCTCCATTTTCCGTCAGAGCCGTACACAAAGCCGCTACGCCTAAAAACAGACCTACATTCATCTAATGATGGTAATCCTAATATGGTTTCCGTTGATACATTTTTATGCTTTACTCCACGAGGAAGCCTTTTTCCGGGTTGCTGATTTCTCAGTGCTCTCAGCACTTGTATTGGATCTTTCGGTGGTGGTAACGGAGGATTTGGTGGTAACGGTACATATTCATAATAAGATCCATCGTTAAGAAAAAGATAATACTTCCCGCCCACTTTAATTTCTCCAGAAGAGTTTACCAACGACCTAATTTCAACATCGTCCATATAGGCGTCATCTGGATCAGGGTATGCGAATTTGTCACCAGAAGTATTAGCAAGCCAATAATCTTCCTCTTCTGTGATTAGTTTTCTTAATGAGTTTAAACCATAATTATTTTCGAAATCAATATATGGTTGTTGGTCATTAAAGCCCGTTGACTCTTCAATATCTGCTAGCTCGTCAGCTGTTTTTCCAGGGTACTGTGCAATAAATGCCTCACTGTATTGTTCGTATTTATATTCCAGATATTCAATTGCTTTTTTAACATCACCATTGTTACTAAAATTCAACATGCCGTTTTCTACACCAATATTGGGAAGGGTTGGCTCAGGAAGGGTTAACCCAGATCCATAAATTTCTACCTCATTAATTCTTCCATATATGGTTTGGCTTGATGATCCTCGTTCACACACAATTCTAACTTCAAGTAAGCTTATTGGATTAAAAACATGTGATCTTTGTGGTGATTTATTCCCAGTAATGGTAATCAAGGTTACCCACGAAGAAGTTTGAGTTGTTCGGTACTTGATTGTATAGTTTTGTAATTCATACCCTGCACTAGTATATATGTTAATGCTATCAATGGTCTTAAGTGCAGAAAATTTTAAAAACACACTTTCGGGGAGCTTCCCTCCTGCAGGAAAGTTATTTGCCCAACTATAAGATGGCCCCACAGTAGTATTTCGACTTCCATCTTTAATTTTGCTGACGGAATAACCAGGATACGTAGATTCAGCACTTACGGAAGCAGATAAAGCATAGTTAACAGACCCTGCTAAAATTGCAGGAAGAAGCCCTGTATTCGATTGGATTTCAACACTTTTTTCAGACCGGAGAGTACTGTCAAGTTCTACCGCTGATAGCGATGACCTAGCACCCGATACATCAAGTGTTGATTCAACACTATTGATGTCGGTGATTTCAAACAACGTACGTACACCCAAATGCTGTTGCCATCACAACAGCCATCAATAATTTGGTTTTCATGAGATTTATGGTTTGGTTTAAAATTAAGTTCAATAATCAAGATCTTTTTTATGATTGCTAACTACCTTATT
>JALSJD010000064.1 GCA_026989535.1 Cyclobacteriaceae bacterium | reverse complement strand
TTTTGGATGAGATTTTTATTTTACGAGACTCGGAGATGCCTGAGCATCAGCTAATTGAGGAAAATGAAAAAATCGCCCAAAGAGTCTTTTTTGATTTTGTGAGTTTTCAGAGTGGACTCTTTATTAAAAAGTAAAGCTGTATTTTAAAGAAAATTGTCTGCCAGGATTATAAGTTGAATAAATTTGGTCGTTAGTCTCAAAGCCTTTATACACTTGGTCGTTAGTGTCATTTAGTAAGTTGTCAACGCCAAGAGTAATCTTAGATTTGTTAGTAGCTCCAAATGTTTTAAAGGCATTAAAACTTAAGCTATGGAACGGGACTCTATACACATCGGGTACTGAGGAGGAGCCTACTACGGTAAGTGTTTCGCCTTGCACATTATAGGCAATGTTTACGTTTAGTCCTATTTCGCTCAAGTTGTAGTTTAAATAAGTATTAATCAAATATGGAGATTGACCTGCCATTGAACGGGTATTACCAATTACTTGCCCCTCTCTTTTCATCACTTCTCTCGCTTCTTTTTCGGTTTGCGATTTATCATCATTTACATATACAGTGTTCATATCTACAAATGATTTAATGATGGATAGGTTAGCACCAATGGTAAGATCGGCTAAACTTGGAGTGATAAAGTCTAAGCTTTTTCTAATTTCAAACTCAGCACCATACACCCAACTACTTCCTGCATTACGTGGTTTAATGTCATCGGGGCTAGTGGCAAAGGATACGTTTTCAATATGATTTTCAAACGTTTTGTAAAACCCTGAAACAGCAAATATTTCACCTGGTTTCATAAAATACTCCCAACGCACATCCATATTATTTACGTTGGTTTGCTTCAGGTTAATATTGCCATTAAAAGTTCGTTTACTAATGGGGTCATAAATTTGGGCAATCGACTTTTCTTTAAACGATGGGCGTGCTAATGTTTGGTTAAACGACCCTCTTAAATTCATATCTTCGGTTAAGTTATACACTAAATTAAGCGAAGGAAGCAAGTTGAACTCATCCAGCGTTTTTTCATCATTATAAATAACAGAACCGCTGTTGTTTTGGCCTGTGTAATACATTTGCGTGTTATCAGCACGTACTCCAAAAACCGCTCGCAGGGTGGGTGTTACGTAAAGCTCCGTCATTGCATAGGCTGCCGTATTTATTTGGCGCGCATTAAAAGAATTAGCTGGTTCTTGGTTGCCAGTTACATAGGTTCCTTTTCTGCTATCGGCTGTCCAACTATTTTCTGATTGTAAAAACCAATCAGGGTCACTTGAAATTGCTCCAACTCCTCTTAGTCTAAAAAAGTAGTTTAATATCTCAAAATCTCTTTTCTTATAGGTACCAATAGCACCTACTTTAATTTTAGATTTAGTTCCGTAAGGTATGGTAATGTCAGTTTTAAAACTTTCGTTAAATTCATTTAAGTCTCTATAAAAGCGGCTTATTCCCGCTCCATTGCCAAGGTTCATCGTGGTGTCACCATCGGTAATATCAATTTGTGTAATTCTAAAATCCGGATCATATACTCTAGACCAGTTGGTAGCATTACGCCATTCTACCTGAAATTTATCAAAATTATGTTTGCCAATAATAATAGCATTGGTAACCGAACGTTGGGTATAAGTTAGTACGTCCTCAAGCAGAGTAGCACCTGTTTGGTTATAATTTTCGTTTATTCTTTTTACAGCGGTAGATTCTCCATTTTGGCTACGAAGTACGCTAGCCGAAAAACTATGATTATCATATTTTAAAGCTCCGGATAGGAGGGCACTCCACATAACTGAATTTTTACCCAATACACCCGTTCGATTTTCATCTTGAAAAAGCTCTTTTTCAGAAAGATCAGGATCTTTAAGGTAATTATTCGACTCTACCTGATTGTAAAATTGGTAGGTATTATTATAATTTAACACTAAGTTGTAGCCTAGTGTAACATTCTCTTTATCAAACTGATTACCCTTATTAAATGAAAAGCTTCCGCTTGGTAATGCGGTTTTACTTTTAACGCCCATTTCAGGGTTAAAGCTGTGTGTTAATCGCTCCAATTCAGGATTTAACTGCGACTCCGCAGGAATAATGGTTGATTTAGGAAAAGGAAGTGCTCTGCCTCCATCATCAAATCCTAACCAATCGGCACTGCCCCCATTATAAAGAATAAAATCATTATTAAATTGAACACCAGGTGTGATGGATAGACCAACCGAAATAGCCGTTGTTTTTTCGCTTGGAAAATCTTTGGTTTCTACATTTACTACACCACCGGTAAAATCGCCATACAAATCAGGTGTAAATGTTTTGTATACCATTACATTATCAAGTACGGCCGTTGGAAATATGTCAATCTGTACAGAGTTCTTATCTGGGTCTAAACCAGGAATACTCATTCCATTGAGGGTGGTTTTGGTATAGCGGTCGCCTAGACCACGTACATAAACGTATTTGCCACCTTCAATTGAAACTCCAGTTACTCTTTTGATTGCACCAGAGAGATCAGAATCTCCCATTTTAGTAAATGTTTGAGAACTCATCCCATCAATTGTGTTTACTGATTTTTTTTGCACATTTAAAATCGCAGCATCTGAATCGGTGAGGGCTTTGGCGGTAATTTCTACGCCTTCTAACTGCTGCACATCCGTTACCATATTAACATCTAACTTGGTTACTTGATTGGCGGTAATTTTTACTTCGGTTACGGTTACCGTAGTGTAGGATATGGAAGAGAAAACGATGGTATAAATACCTTCGTCAAGGGTAAGTGAATAATTGCCATCAAAATCGGCCACCGTACCAGTGGTAGTGCCTTCAATGTAAATATTGGCTCCAATTAGGCTTTCAGCCATTTCGACATCCATTACTTTTCCTCGCAAATAACCTTTTTGAGCAATAGCATTAGCCATTACTAGAAACAGGCTAGCAGAGAGCAGTAAAATGTTTTTCATGTATTCTTTGGGTGAATTTATACTGCAAAAGTATTCTGCTATGCAGTGCTCTTACACTAAATGAATTTACGGTTTTATTAAGATTGTATTATGAGAATGTTAAGGATTAGCTTGAAAATTGATTTGCCTTAGTTTACTTCTTTGCCGCACTTGTTGCGGCATCCCCCTTTTAATAAAAACGGAGACCCCGGAACAGATCCGGGGATGTGTTGTATTAATGTGATTTGTATAAGGCTGAGGAAGCGGAATGAAAAAACACCATTAGAGAGCCTACAATAAGCTGCTCTATTATGAAGAATTTGGTAATATGCAAGAAGCTTTGCACAGAGAAAAGCAGGTAAAAAAATACCGTAGCTTGTGGAAGAAAAATTTGATTAATGAGATGAACCCTTCTTGGCAAGATTTATTTGATGACTTTAGGGTTTGAGTTTTTTTCTGAACTAATAATCCCCGCTTTGCCGCACTTGTTGCGGCATCCCTCTTTTCTTGAGATAAATTAAAAGGGGATCCCAGCACAAGGCAGGGAAAGGTGTTTCTAATCAGGATATTGGAAAAAGGCCCAGAGTTGTGGTAATTAATGAGGGCTAGGAAAATAAGAAAGGGGTGTCTTTCGACTACCCCCCTTCACCCAAAAACTTATTTTTTGGCGTTCATTCTAAACGTCTTATAAATCTCCAGCAATGGAGGCTGCCGTCCAATTTGCAAATACAGTAGTGTTAGCACCAGCAGCACTTGTGCTTGGCGTTGAAACTGCTTCGGCAGCAGTTTGGTCAGCATTAGGTACCGAACAGCCATCCACCTTGGTATAGACTTTAACACCTGCAAAATTGCTTTCTATTAATTTTAAAGTAGCATTAGCATCTATTAAGTACGTAAATGCGTCTGCTTTAGCGTCAGCACAATCGTTTTGGTACGAAGCTCTTATTTTTAATAAATCATCCCCCGCAGCATATCCTGAAAAGATTACATTATCAATCGTTCCTTGTGCTTTCGATTTTAAGTCAGCAGGTGTACCCACATCAGCTCCACCTAAACTTTTTACCGTTCCATTTTTTAGTGTAAATAAACCAGTAGTATTAGTACTTCCTTCTGGCCCATCAATTTCTAATCCTTCATCAGTTGAGTTGCCTCCGTGCTGTACTAAAAAGTTAGTAATTGTTCCTGAATAGTTCATGTCTATATCTATTCCATCATCTTGTTGATGCGATATAATTAAATTTGAGACATTAACCGTTCCGCCAAAAAATTCTATTCCATCATCAAGTGTTGCATATACTTCAATGTAGTCCATTATAGTGCCACTACCAACACCCCCTAAAGTAATACCGTTAATTTCGTTACCGTCACCAATTAAAGCACCACCGTGGCGAACAGATACATATTTTAATGTGCCTGAGTTATCATTGGCAATATCTCCACCATAAGCACCAAAGGCATCACTCGCAGGTATTCCTTCAATTTGCGATTCAGTATCTCCGTTTTCAGCAGAAATAGGCGCTTTCCCTAGCATGATAAGACCGCCCCATTTTTCAACATCTTCGCTGGTTAAGTTAGAGCCCATTAACTGCCCAATTTCAATATTATCTTCTATTGAAGTAAAAATAATTGGCTTAGCGGAAGTTCCAACGGCCATTAACTTTCCTCCTTTGGCTACAATTAAACCTGTTGCTAATGAGCCAACGCCTGTTCTTCCTTTAATAATTGTGCCAGCTTCAATGGTTAAGGTAATGCCATCTTCCACCACTACTTTAGAGGCTAATTCATACATATTGTCAGCCGTCCAAGTAGTATTTGCCGTAATCGCTCCTGAAACCACTTCGTTTTCAGTTTCGATAGGGTTAACTGGCGCTGGTTCAGTTTCATCGGTACAAGCCGCAAATGTGAATACAACTGCGAGCATCGCTAGGGTAAATAATTTTTTCATTTTGTTTAATTCGTTTTAATTTCACTGCAAAGATTTATAATTGATGTTAACAAGTTTGTAGATTTGGTTTACCTTATTGTAAAATATGCGATGTTAATGTTACCCTATTGTAAACAAGCTGTAATAGAGGCTTCCTAAAGTATAAAACGATGAAACAGATAATAGCTAGGTATTTAGAAAAGCATTCGCAGAAGCAATTTTATTATTTACTGGCTTCATTAATTATTTTTATATTGCTCCCTCCTTTTACCTTAAACATGGTTTTTGGAACCCTTACTATTTACTTGGCTGCATCATTTGTGGTAATTAGCTGTGTAATTATTCTTTTTGGAGAGGGGAATAAAATGATTGCAGGCTCGGGTATTCTTGTGGTATCCTTGGCTTTTACATGGTTTACTCTTAGCCCAGCGTTAGATAAACTTTTGGTTATACAAATTATTAAACCAGGGCTATTGCTGGTGCTTTTTGTAGCTACTGCATTTAAAGTAATTGGCTCTATATTAAAATTAAAGAAAGTAAATGCTCAAGTTATTGCAGGCTCGGTTGGGGCTTATTTATTATTTGGCTTATCGGGAGCTATGATTTTTGAATTGGTAAATTTATTTTTCCCTGCCTCTTTTAATTATGGGCATCATTTTGGAGGAGGGTACGATATGGTGTATTTTAGTTTTGTTACCCTATCAACCTTAGGCTATGGAGACATAACTCCACATACCCCACAAGGGCAAGCAATGGCTATTTTGGTGTCCATTACAGGTCAGCTTTATTTGGCCATTTTAATGGCTATGTTGGTAGGTAAATTTTTAAAAGACTCCGACTGGTAATGCCGAGCGATCGATTTTATAAACTCAAGCAAGTTAAGAAACGAACCTTTCTTAAAATGGCCTATAAAGAGTTTGCCTTGCATTCTTATGAGGGAGCGTCCATTACTCGTTTAATGGGCGATTTAAAAATGGCTAAGGGCAGCATTTATCAATACTTTGAGGATAAGCAAGATTTATACTTGTATTTGGTAGAACACGCACATCAGCAACTGCATGATGTGGTGCGTAAAACCTGCCCAACTCCTCATTCAGAAGATAATTTTAATGCTTGGTTTAGTAACCTCTTATTAATACAGCTTAAATTTTTAATGGCTGTGCCTGCCTACACCTCTTTATTTATAAAACACTCAGCCGAATATGAAATGGGCGCAAAGTTATCTTTTATGGAAGCCCCAATAGAAGAAGCAAGCAGGGTTACAAACACTAATATTCCTATTGAAAAAGCATTTTATCTGAATAACCTACCATTTTTAGTTTTTGATTTTATCCTTCAATCAGAAAAAATAGATCTTTATGAAACCATTAAATCTGACTTGAGCATAGCCATACCAACCGACAAATTGCTTTATCTTTGCGAAGCTTTTTTTAAAAAAGCTTAAATTATTAATTTTACCTATTATGAGTATCCATATATCTGCCAAAAAAGGCGACATAGCCGAAACCGTGTTATTGCCGGGCGACCCACTACGAGCAAAAGCCATTGCCGATAATTTTTTAACCGATGCGGTATGTTATAATAATGTGCGAGGTATGCTAGGCTATACAGGTACTTATAAAGGCAAGCGAGTATCAGTGCAAGGCACAGGTATGGGTATGCCATCGTTGGCCATTTATGTAAACGAGCTTATTCAATTAGGTGCTAAACGCCTAATTAGAGTAGGTACCTGTGGAGCCTATAATAAAGATTTAAAGGTGGGCGATATTATTATTGCACTCTCCGCATCTACCGATTCTAATATCAACGAGCATTATTTTCCGGGGGCAAGCTATGCGCCCACCGCTAGTTTCGAGTTATTAAATAAAACGCATGAAACGGCTAAATCAGAAGGGTTAAATGTGCAAGTTGGCCCTATTTTTTCGAGCGATATTTTTTACCAAGACGATCCTAAACATTATGAAAAATGGGCAAACTTTGGAATTTTGGCGGTTGAAATGGAATCAGCAGCATTGTATGCCTTGGCTGCCAAACATAATGTGGAAGCCCTAGCCATTTTAACTGTGAGTGATAGCTTGGTAACAGGTGCTATAGCCAGTGCCGAAGAACGCGAACAGAATTTCTTAAAAATGGCCACCCTTGCGCTTGCACAAGCGTAGTATTTCTACGACTAAAATCTGATAAAATACAACTAACCCACCCAATAGTTTTGCCTCTTATTTTTAATAGAAGAGGCAAAAATGGAAGCATTTGCGAATGAGTGTGATCTACAAAAAGAAAAGAAGATAGAGGTATCATCTTCTTTTTGGAAGTCACTATTTAGCATTACTTCGGAGCAGGTGTTAATGATTGACACCAAAGGAAGGGTATTATTTACGAATAAAGGTTTTTTTGATATATCAGCACAAGAGGCAATTGGTAAAAGCATCTTTGGCCTTGTCCCTAGTGCCTATTCCATCATTCTTAAAAATAAATTGGCAGAAGTTTACAAAACTCAATCTAAAGTAACCTTTGAATCTATTGTAGAAATAAATAAAACACGTAAGCACCTTGAACTGGCCATAGACCCTGTGTACGATGAGTATCAAGTTTTGCAAGGTTTTTCATTGGCTTCAATTGATACTACCGTGATAAAATTGGCTCAACGCAGGTATAATTATAAATCGAATCTTGAAAAATTGTTTTTAAATATCTCCACTAACTTTATCAATTTATCCCCTAATGAGATTGATGAAGGAATTATAGAATCGCTTGAGCTAATTAGTAGATTTACAAGCTCCGAACACGCCTATATTGTTTTGTTTGATAAGGAGGAGAAAAACATTGCTTATGAATGGCATGCTATGAATACAAATAACCTGCCATTTTGCGATTTAAAAACTGCAAAAACGCTATTAAAAAGCTCAACTTGCAAGCTACATAAAAATGAATCTGTCTTAATAAAACAGAATGATCTTGAATTTGGCTTAAAAAATGATTGCCCCATTTTAGTAAACCCTATGATACTTGAAGGGCAGCAATATGGAGTACTAATTTTGATGGGAAAAATTAACTCGAAAAATGATTGGTCAGCAGATTTTGCAAAACCTATGATGCTTTTTTCGAACGTATTTATTAACACGATGGAGCGTAAAAAGAGCTCGATGGTGGAAAAACAGCGCGAATTGGTTTTAGAAAAAGCCATTAAGCAACGTACAATCGCTATTGAGCAGCAAAAAGATAAATTGATGCTTCAAGCAAGGGAGTTGGCTAAAACAGAAGGGTTATTAAGGCAAGCCAATGAAAAATTAAAGCAGTCTAATATAAGTTTAGAAAAAACAGTTTCTCAACGCACATCATCACTTGAAAAAACCAACCAAGAACTTGATCGATTTGTGTACAGTGTTTCGCACGATATAAAAGCACCATTGGCTTCTGTTAAAGGCCTTATTAATTTGGTTCGTATGTCTTCGGAAGAAGAGTTGGAAAAGAGCTTAAACTTAATGGATAGAAGCATTGACAAACTAAACGGTTTTGTGGGAGATATATTGGTACACTCCCGAAATGGCAGGGTTGAGCTTAAGCACAATGAAATAGATTTTGCAAATGAAATAGAGTTGGCTGCCGAAGGGCTAAGGTATATGGATTGTGCCGATAATGTAAAATTAATTACTTCGTTTCAGCAAAATGTGGTAGCCATTACTGACCAATACCGCTTGCAAAGTGTACTTAAAAACTTAATTTCTAATGCGGTAAAATACCATAACCCGAATGTTAAAAAATCGTGGGTTAAGATCGCAGTAAAGACTAGCAAAGAGCGAATTAAAATTAAAGTATCAGATAATGGCATTGGCATTAGAGCCGAAAATGTAGATAAAATATTTGATATGTTTTATCGAGCGAGTGAAAACTCATTTGGCTCTGGCTTAGGGCTATATATTGTAAAAGAAACCATTGAAAAGCTGGGAGGCATCATTACAGTGGCATCGCAAGAAAAGGTAGGCACAACCTTTAGCCTTAACATTCCTAATTTAGGTTAGGAGCTGCAAAGAAATAACTCAGCTTCTTCTACACATTTCCTGCTTTTTTTGAATTGTGAATTTCGAAGTATTGCAGTCATGTATGTAACAGCCTTTACTTCAAACTTCGTTAATCAGTGTTCACCATTTGAAAAAACAGAAACTGTGTCCACCCCGAAAAAAGACAATTTTCGAAAAAAGAGATTTTTTGTTTTTGCTTATGGACACAAACACTAAATCCACTACTGGTATAAAAAATAGTCGGCATGCCGACTATTTTTTTATTTAATGCCTATCTTTATGTTGTGCTAAAAAAAGGAGTGTTAAGATTAGAGATATATCGAAAAAACATAAAAAAAGTCCTCCAGTTATGGAAGACTTTTAACGTGGTGATAGGTGGGCTCGAACCACCGACTCACGGATTTTCAGTCCGATGCTCTACCAACTGAGCTATATCACCCTCTTTTGGAGGCACAAAGGTAACAGAAAAAATAATGTTGCCAATAGTAATGAACTAATTTTATTTTGAAAGCGAAATAGTATGGAATATTTACAACAAATTGTATTTGTATTGGTGTTGGCAGTAGCATCTTACCTATTAGCCAAGCGGTTTAAATTTATTAAAAACGGTATAAATTTAGGCAAACCGTTAGATAGAACCGACCGTAGCTCTGAGCGATGGAAGTCGATGTTGCTGGTGGCATTTGGGCAAAAGAAAATGTTTAAAAAACCGCTGCCTGCCTTCTTACATTTATTTGTGTACGTAGGGTTTTTAATCATTAATTTAGAAGTACTCGAATTTATTATTGATGGCTTAGCCGGCACCCATCGAATTTTTGCGCCTTACCTCGGCAGTGTTTATACCATTTTAATGAACTTTTTTGAGTTTCTGGCAGTAGCGGTACTTACGGCTTGTGTTATATTTTTAATTAGAAGAAACATTATTAAAGTAGATCGTTTTCATAAACCCGAGATGAAAAAATGGCCAACTTTGGATGCCAATCTTATTTTAATTACAGAGGTTGTATTAATGATGGCGATTCTTAAAATGAATGCGGCCGATCAAGTGTTGCAAGCCAAAGGGGCAGCGCATTATACGCATACCGGCACGCTGTTTTTCAGCTCATTCCTTATGCCATTCTTTCAAAATTTTGAAATAGGAACACTCATTATTTTTGAACGAGTATTTTGGTGGTTTCATATTATTGGTATTCTAGGCTTTGCCGTGTATGTTACGTATTCTAAACACTTACATATTTTCTTAGCCTTTCCTAATACGTATTTTGCCAACCTTAACCCAATGGGTAAAGTGGCCAATATGGATAGTGTTACCAACGAGGTTAAATTAATGTTGGGTATGCCTACCGAAGGCGATGCAGCACCTCCGGCTGAGGTAGGCCGTTTTGGCGCCAAAGATGTAAACGACCTTAGTTGGAAAAGCTTAATGGATTCTTTCACTTGTACTGAGTGCGGGAGGTGCACAGCAGAATGCCCAGCGAACCAAACAGGCAAAAAACTGTCGCCTAGAGCTATAATGATGGCTACCCGGGATCGGGTAGAAGAGGTGCTTACTAATGAGAAAGGGCTTGAAAATGGCAAATCCTTGCTCAACGATTTTATCTCTAAAGAAGAAATTAATGCCTGCACTGCGTGCAATGCTTGCGTAGAAGCCTGCCCTGTGCTAATAGATCCCCTTTCGATAATATTAGAACTAAGGCGATTTATATCTATGGAAGAAAGCGGCTCACCCGCTGCCTGGAACTCGATGTTTCAAAACATAGAAACCAATTTTGCCCCTTGGAAATTTGCCCCAACTGATCGTTTTAATTGGGCAGATGACCTTAAAAAAGATTAAGAGTTTTGAATTACAAATTACGAAAAACATTTGTAAATTATGAAAGAAGAACTTAAAAGAAGAACTAAAAGTTTTGCCATTGATAATTTTAGATTGTGTAGAAATTTATCTAACGAATTTATTGATTATAAGAGACAGTTAATACGTTGCTCAAGTTCAGTTGGGGCAAATTATCGTGCTGCCTGTAGGGCAAAATCAACTAAAGACTTTATTAACAAATTAAAAATTGTAGAAGAAGAGTTGGACGAGGCACTATTTTTTAACGAAATAATAACAGAGTTAGCAGAGAACTTAGAACCTAAATGGAAAGAAGTTCATAAAGAAGGAGATTATTTATTGGCTATATTAGTTAAGTCAATTACCACACTTAAAAATAACCAAACCCATAATTCGTAACCCATAACCCATACAATCTTCAATAGATTACAGAGTTTAAATATATACAACAATGTCAGATTCTACTTATAAAATTCCAACAATGGCCGAATTGAATGCCAAGGGCGAAAGTCCTGAAATTCTTTTTTGGGTAGGTTGTGCCGGCTCGTTTGACGACCGCTATAAAAGTGTAACCAAAGCCTTTGTAAAAATACTAAACAAAGTAGGTACATCCTTTGCCGTACTTGGGCAAGAAGAGTCTTGCACAGGTGATCCTGCTCGAAGGGCCGGCAACGAGTTCCTGTTTCAGATGCAGGCAATGTCGAACATTCAGGTGCTCGATGGGTATAATGTTAAAAAAATTGTAACGGCTTGCCCACATTGTTTCAACACCCTCAAAAATGAATACCCTGAGTTGGGAGGTAATTATGAGGTGATTCATCACTCCACCTTTTTGCAGCAACTAATAGACGAAGGCAAGGTAAAACCAGCCGATGGAAAAGCTTTTAAAGGTCAAAAAATCACCTTCCACGATTCTTGTTATTTAGGCAGAGCCAATAATGTGTATGAAGCCCCTCGAAAAGTACTCGAGGCACTTGATACCGAACTGGTTGAAATGAAACGCTGCAAAACCAATGGCTTATGTTGCGGAGCCGGAGGAGCGCAAATGTTTAAAGATTCAGAGCCTGGAGCCAAAGAAATAAATGTAGAACGCACCGAAGAAGCCATTGATACAGGGGCCAATATTATTGCTTCGGCCTGCCCATTTTGCCTAACTATGTTAGCCGATGGTGTAAAAGCCAAAGACAAAGAATCGGAGGTTAACGTGTTTGATTTAGCAGAATTAATTGCCAAGGCCGAAGATTTGTAATTTATGAGGCGTTTTCTAACCTGAATAATAGTCAGTTGGGATGCGTAATAGATTAATTTATAAATAATGCAGGCTAAGAAACACGAAATTAATCTCCATTACATCAGATGATGTAATATATTTGAGATATGTAACCTATTAAAATTTCAATCGTTTTTTAATTAGCTATGTTTATTCCTTTTAATCAATTGCCCAAAACTGCCCGTGTTTGGACCTACCAAGCAGATAGGAACTTGGCTTTAGTCGAGAAGGAATGGATTACAGATAGTCTTACTTCGTTTTGTAATGAATGGGTAGCCCATGGTGCTGGGCTAAAAAGCTCATTTCAGGTATTACATGAAAGATTTATAATTATAGCTGTTGATGAAGGCCATAATAGAGCCACTGGTTGCTCCATCGATTCATCCGTAAATCAAATCAAAATAATTGAACAAAAGTTTAGATTAAATTTTATGGATCGTACACAAGTAGCTTTTCTTATTGAAAATGAATTGTTCATTGAAAAGTTATCAAAACTAAAATCGAGTGTAGCTAATGGGATAATTGGGCCAGATACAAAAATTTTTAATAATTTGGTGGTAACGGTAGGAGATTTTGATTCGCATTGGACAATCCCTGCTAGTGAATCTTGGCTTAAAAGATATTTTTAAATGATGAAATTAGTTTTAAGTGTTCTTTTTAGTATGGCAATACTTTTTGTGCAAGCGCAAGGTATTAAGAAAGCGGATAAAAAATATAAGCGTGGCGAGTACGAAGTAGCCATTGCAAAATATAAAGGAAAGCTAAATTCTCCGAAGCATGCGGGCAAAGCTAATTTTAAAACAGCAGAGGCTTATCGTCTTTCAAATAGGCTAAAACAGGCTATTCCCTATTATGAGGCAGCCATTAAAAATCGTTATAAAAATCCAATCTCTTATTATTATTTAGCATTTGGCTATAAAGAGATTGGTAATTATGAAAAGGCAGAAAGCCAACTAAATGCATTCATAAAAGCATCTAAAGATGATGATATGATTGAATTAGCACAAAATGAATTGGATAATCTTGTTCAACTCAGTGAAATAACGGCTTCTAAAAGTTATTTTAAAGTAAAAAATTTAAAGGCAATTAACACGATGCATGCAGAGTACAGCCCTGTTTACAAAAACGGTGAGCTATACTTTACAAGTAATCGTTTAAGTACCAAGGTATATAAAGCCACCGGTACAGGTTTTACAGATATTTATAAAGTAAAAACCAAAGGAGCTCGGGTTGATACCACTACCCTAACTAAATTGCCAGAAATAATTAATGATGTAAATGCCAATAATGGTTCTATTACGTTTTCGCCTGATGGAAAAACCATGGTGTTTGCCAAAGGCAATACGGGTAAGCGCAAAGGGGCGGCAGACGTAAATTTGTACATATCAAGATTTAGAAATAACATGTGGTCGGAGCCACGAATTTTGCCCATTAGTAAACAAAATGCTTGGGACTCTTCTCCAGCTTTTAGCAGAGATGGCCGTACCATTTATTTCGCCTCCAATCGTAAAAACTCCAAAGCACAAGGAGGTATTGATTTATACTCTGCCCGAATGAGCAGTAGAGGAAGATTTAGCAAGGTTAAAAATTTGGGCACCCCCATTAATACGCCAGGCGATGAGTTATTTCCGTATGTGGCCGATGATGGCAAGTTATACTTCTCTTCCACAGGGCATCCTGGTTTTGGAGGGCTCGATTTATTTGTAGCAACACGTAAAAGTGGGGAAGTGTTTGTAACCAATTTAGGTCAACCCGTAAATACCCCAAGCGATGACTTTGGTATGTTTTTATTTAAAGCCGACCGTGGTTTTTTTACTTCTAACCGACCCGAAGGTAGAGGAGATGATGATATTTATACCTTTGTAAATGAAGACCCCAACCTAAAAACAGTTAACTATTTTTTACACGGTCTTACCCTTACGCATGATGAGTTAGATTCAACGCTCATTTTACCAAATGTAAGAGTATCACTGGTAGATTTTAACGATAATGTGTTGGATGAAATGGTGACCGATGATGGTGGGAACTTCAACTTTAGGGTGTATGAAAATGAAAACTACATTTTAATGGCCGAAAAGGAAGGGCAGGAAAAACAAAAGTATTACGTAACTCGCCTCGACTATACCACCATTGGGAGGTCTATTCCTCAAGAAGAGTTAACCAAATTAGTTACCAATATTACGTTTGATACTTTAATGTATCTAGAACCCATTATTATTAATAAATCCATTGTCCTCCAAAATATCTATTACGATTTTGCCAAGTGGGATATTCGTGCAGATGCTGCCCAAGAGCTAGATAAATTAGTGGATATATTATATGATAATCCTGAAATTAGCATTGAGCTAAGTTCCCACACCGATAGTGTAGATACCGAATCGTATAACCAGCGTTTATCGCAACGCAGAGCTGAAAGTGCGGTTGACTACATCGTATCTGCTGGCATCGACCGAAACCGTATTACAGCCAAGGGCTATGGCGAGTCTTACCCCATTGCAAGAAACACTAATCCAGATGGTACAGATAACCCAGAAGGTCGTCAAAAAAACAGGCGTACCGAATTCAAAGTAACTAAAATTGATAAATCAACTACAATTAAAGAATCTGAAACAGACACTACCGATGATTACTTTAATGAGGATAAGTACTTTGAGGACGATGACGATTCGGATAGTTAACCCCACATACTTTACTAATCACCGTCATTATCGGGCGTAAGACCCGATAATCTCACCCGATTACCGTGGTTTATACCTGGTAGCATCAAAAGAATGATGAATATCGATTAATTCATTCGCATCAAAATTTTCAAAAAAACAACGATTTGACTACGTTATATTTTTTTTTCAATAGCTTTGGCTATTCAAAAAGCAACCCTGCAAGCTGGCTCGATCGCTAAAAATGTTTACCAAACATTTTTTTAACGCTCCGCCCTCTTGCAACTCATTGTTTCTTTTTGTTTTTTGAAAGAAATCAATTAATAGAGATTCCCTAGTACAATTCATTATCATTGGGCACCTCAAACTCATTGCACACTAATTTTTGCTTCATATAATTTTTTAGGGTTGTTTCTACCCAATAGGCATCTCCAAAAAGTTTAAAAAAATACCGCTTATCTATATGTTTTTGATACACATCTTTGATTTCAAAATGGCCGTTTCTTTCCACATCTAAACTATCTATTAGAAAGTCCTCCACCCATTTCTTTTTAAGGTAGTGAATATAAACGGTGTCCTTACAAAAAAGCAGATGTTTAGGCTCTCCACTGCCACCACTCCAATTAATATCTTCGTCATTTAAGGTGATGCTATAGCTAAAACTATGAGTGGTTCCATAATTATGTTTTGTAATTATGCCAATGGAAGTGCTTTCTTTATTAATTTTTTCAACAACCAAGTGTTGGCCATTGGGTAAAATTTTGCTAACAGTATCAGTGCTTTCGTTACTTATGTGGGTGCAATTTGTACTAAAAAGCAGCAACACCATACTGGCATATACTAAATGAATTGATTTGTGCATTATTGTCATCTTGTTTAACTGGGAACGTACACTTCTAAAAATTTAGTGCCCAAAGAAGGGTTAATAACTACTCCGTTAAGTTGGTTAGGGATTAAAATGGTGTCGCCTAGTAAGTATGGTAAAGAGTTTCCGCCATAGGTAATTTCGCCTTCTCCTTGCAAGCACATTAATACAATAAAAGAATCTGCATTTTTATAATTCCTGCTAGTAGTTCCTTCTATCAACAGCTTATTGGTAGTAAAATAGGCACAAGATTCAAGCTCAACTTCTTGTGCTTCCTTGTTGTATTCGGTTTTGTATTTGCCATAAAACTTATAATCAATGGCATCCACTGCTTCTTCTACATGCAGTTCGCGCGTATTCCCTTGGGCATCTTTTCGGTCAAAGTCATAAATGCGGTAGGTAATGTCGGAGGTTTGCTGAATTTCGGCAATTAACAAGCCTTTGCCAATGGTGTGTACTCGGCCTGCTGGCAAAAAGAAAACATCATCGTTTTCTACCTGCTCTTTATTGAGCAGCTCTGTTAGTTTTCCGGTATTAAAATACGCCAAATACTCTTCTTTGGAAGTTGGTTTATTAAAGCCTGCAATCAAATTCGCTTCTTTTTCGGCATCTACCACATACCACATTTCAGTTTTGCCAAAAGAGTTATGTCGTTCTTTGGCCATTTTATTGCCCGGGTGTACTTGTATAGAAAGGTCTTGGTTGGCATCAATAAATTTTATCAGCAAAGGAAAATTTGTTTTGAATTTTTCAAACACGCTATTCCCCACCAAATCACCTTCATAAATTTCAATTAATTCTACCAACGATTTTCCTTTCAGAGCGCCTTCGGCAATTATTGAAATATCGCCCGGCACGCCCGAAATCTCCCAAGATTCACCACAATCGGGGCTATTGGTAGGTTTATTTAAAACCGATTTAAGCTTAGTGCCTCCCCAAATTTTATCTTTTAAAATGGGTTGAAACTTTAAGGGATATAAGGGGAGCTTAGTCATTTCTAAATGCTTTGTATTGATTAATAAGCCCATTGGTAGAACTATCGTGCGAAGAAACGCCTGTATCATTTTCGAGTTCGGGCAAAATTTGCCCTGCCAGTTTTTTACCTAACTCAACACCCCACTGGTCAAAACTATTGATGTTCCAAATTACACCTTGCACAAATATTTTATGCTCGTACATAGCAATTAATGAGCCTAAGGTATAAGGCGTTATTTCTTTTACCAAAATAGAATTCGTGGGCCGGTTGCCTTCAAATATTTTATAGGGGTAAAGTTTGTCTATTTCTTGCTTCGTTAAATCACTTTGGCTTAATTCTGTAATTACGTCTTCTTTGGTTTTGCCATTCATTAAAGCTTCGGTTTGGGCAAAAAAATTGGCCATTAGCTTGTCGTGGTGGTCGCCAATAGGGTTGTGGCTTTTTGCTGGTGCAATAAAATCGCAAGGTATAATTTTGGTGCCTTGATGAATCAATTGGTAAAAGGCGTGCTGCCCATTAGTACCCGGCTCTCCCCAAATAATGGGCCCTGTTTGGTAAGTTACTTTATCTCCATTATTATCTACATACTTGCCATTACTTTCCATATTGCCTTGCTGAAAATAGGCGGCAAACCGATGCATGTATTGGTCGTAGGGCAGAATAGCTTCTGATTCATACCCCAAAAAATTGGTGTGCCAAATACCAATTAAGGCAATAATTACTGGAATATTTTTGTCAAAATCTGTATTTTTAAAATGGGTATCCATGGCATGAGCACCTTCTAACAGTTTTTCAAAATTATTAAAGCCAATGGTAAGCGCAATGGATAAACCAATGGCCGACCACAGGGAATAGCGTCCTCCTACCCAATCCCAAAATTCGAACATATTTGCAGTATCAATCCCAAATTCCTTTACCGCTTTGGCATTGGTTGATAGAGCCACAAAATGGCTGGCAACAGCCTGTTCCTCCTTATAATAATCCAACAACCACGTTCTTGCAGTATGTGCATTAGTCATGGTTTCTTGGGTAGTAAAAGTTTTAGAGGCCACCAAAAAAAGGGTGGTTTCTGGATTCACTTTTTTTAATGTTTCGGCAATATGGGAGCCATCTACGTTGGAGACAAAATATGGTTCTATCCCATCCACTTGATAAGGTTTTAAGGCTTCGGTTACCATAACAGGTCCAAGGTCTGATCCTCCAATGCCAATATTTACAATTGATTTTATTTTTTTGCCCGAATACCCTTGCCACTCGCCCGAATGCACCTTGCCTGTAAACAATTTCATTTTGGCAAGCACCTTATTAATGGCTGGCATTACATCTTTGCCATCCACTTTTACAGGCGAATTACTCCTGTTTCTTAAAGCCGTGTGCAACACAGCTCGTTGTTCGGTGTGGTTTATTTCTTTGCCCCCAAACATAGCTTCCATTGCCTCTTTAAGTTTGCACTCATGGGCCAACTCGGTAAGTAATTGGAAGGTTTTATGGGTAATCTTGTTTTTTGAATAGTCCACCAAAATGCCTTCAAAAAAGACATGGAATTTTTTAAATCTATTAGGGTCGTTTGCAAAAAGAGATTTTATTTCTACCCCTGAAAACTCATTAAAATGAGTTGATAATAAATTCCAGGAGTTAGTTTTGGTTGGGTTTGTTGAAAGCATACTGCAAAAAAAGAGTTTTGGTTGGTGATAATGAAGAAACTATCCATTAATTTAGGCTGCAATCGATTTAGAGTTCGTCTATAAACTCCTCTAGCTTCGTTATACTTGTTCAAAAAACACTCGATTACTTTAGTAAACTCCGCTTTTTTGAACTTTGAAAGCCTTGCTAGAGAACTTTTTTTATAGTCCAAACTTATATATGGCAATTCAACAAGAAATAGGTAATAAGGGGGAGTTATTAGCAGCTAATTATTTAAAAAAGAAGGGGTATGAGGTTTTGCATAAAAACTATCGTGCGGGAAAATCTGAGATAGACCTAATTTGCAAGGATGCTAATTTTCTGGTTTTTGTAGAAGTAAAAACTAGGTCGAAGGTAAATTTTGGCAATCCTGAATCTTTTGTAAACGATGCGAAGGCTGCTAAAATTATGGAAGGAGCTGAAGCATATATGCTTGAAAATAACTGGAATGACCCCATACGTTTTGATATTATTTCAATACTGTTGCAAAAGGAAACTGTGGAGGTTCAGCATTTTAAAGATGCCTTTTAGCCTCCCTGATCCTGAACTTAGTCAATTCAGAGGGCTTTGTCCGAAAGCAATAAAAATTAACAGAGGATTAATTTAACCTGTATTAACAAATAAGCTCCCGTTTTTGTATTTTTGTGGTTTAAATTTTCTGAACTATCAGAGAAGAGTGAAAATGTTCGCTTTTTATAAACAAATTTCTTTATGAGTACTTCAAATTCAAAAATCGTTTACACCATTACAGACGAAGCTCCCGCCTTAGCGACCTATTCTTTTTTACCCATTGTAAAAGCATTTACAAAACCAGCCGAGATAATTATAGAAACCAAAGACATATCGCTTTCGGGCAGGATATTATCTCATTTTCCTGAGTACTTAACCGAAAACCAAAAAGTGGAAGACGCCCTTACCGGGTTAGGTGAACTAGCAAAAACACCAGAAGCCAATATTATAAAGCTACCAAACATAAGTGCTTCGATACCTCAATTAAATGCCGCCATTAAAGAACTGCAAAGCCAAGGCTATAACATTCCTGATTTTCCTGCCAACCCTAAAAATGAGAAAGAAGCCGAAATTAAAGCCAAATACGCCAAGGTGTTGGGCAGTGCTGTAAATCCTGTATTGCGCGAGGGCAACTCCGACCGAAGAGTGGCCGATGCCGTAAAAGCCTATGCTAAAGCACACCCTCACTCCATGGGCGAATGGAAATCAGACTCAAAAAGCCACGTAGCCTCTATGACCGAAGGTGATTTTTACGGAAGCGAAAAATCAGTGGTTGTAGCTAAAGCCGGCAATGTAAAAATAGAATGGGCAGGCAAGGATGGTACTACAAAAACATTAAAAGCCACACAACCTTTATTAAAAGGCGAAGTAATTGATGCCTCCGTAATGAGCAGCAAGGCATTAGATGCTTTTTTTGAAAAAGAAATACAAGACGCAAAAGAGCAAGGAGTACTTTTATCGCTTCATTTAAAAGCTACTATGATGAAGGTGTCGGATCCTATTATGTTTGGCAAGGCCGTTAATGTGTATTATAAAGAAGTGTTTGCCAAACACAAAGCGGTATTGGAGGAGTTGGGTGTAAACACCAATAACGGCTTGGGCAATGTATATGCTAAAATTGCCAAATTGCCTGCGGCTCAAAGAGAGGAAATAGAAGCCGATATTATGGCAGTATATGAAACTCAGCCCGAGTTAGCCATGGTTGATTCAGACAAAGGCATTACCAACTTACACGTACCAAGCGATGTAATTATTGATGCCTCTATGCCTGCCGCCATCCGAACTTCGGGCAAAATGTGGGGCAAAGATGGGCAACTCCACGATACCAAAGCCATGATACCAGACAGGTGCTATGCCGGAATTTACCAAGCCACCATCGATTTCTGTAAACAAAATGGAGCCTTTGATGTTACTACGATGGGTAATGTATCCAATGTGGGCTTGATGGCACAAAAAGCAGAAGAATATGGTTCGCACGATAAAACCTTTCAGATAGAAGCCGCTGGAACCGTAAAAGTGATGGATGACGCAGGCAATGTATTAATGCAACACAAAGTTGAAGAAGGCGATATTTGGCGTATGTGCCAAACCAAAGATTTGCCTATTAAAGATTGGGTTAAACTGGCTATAACCCGAGCAAGAGCAACTGGCAACCCTGCTATATTTTGGTTAGATAAAAACCGTGCACACGATGCCAACCTTATTGCCAAAGTGGAAGCCTACTTATCCAACCACGACACAGCAGGACTAGAAATTAAAACCATGGCTCCAGTGGATGCCATCAATTATACATTAGAAAGAGTAAAAGCAGGGCAAGACACCATTTCGGTAACAGGCAATGTATTAAGAGATTATTTAACCGATTTGTTTCCTATTTTAGAATTAGGCACAAGTGCTAAAATGCTTTCCATCGTGCCATTATTGGCAGGTGGCGGTTTATTTGAAACAGGTGCAGGAGGTTCTGCTCCTAAGCACGTGCAACAATTTGAGCAAGAAGGTCATTTGCGTTGGGATTCGCTGGGCGAGTTTTTGGCTCTTTCGGTTTCTATTGAAGACCTAGCCGAAAAAAATAATAATGCCAAGGCTAAAGTGTTGGCTTCGGCACTAAATACGGCTAATGGAGCGTTTTTAAAAAACGACAAATCGCCCTCTCGTAAAGTAAATGAATTGGATAACCGAGGCAGCCATTTTTATTTGGCTATGTATTGGGCGCAGGCTTTAGCAGCACAAAATGAGGATGCCGAACTGAAGGCAACCTTTACTCCCATGGCAGAAGCACTTGCCACTAACGAAACGGCTATTTTAGCAGAGCTAATTGCAGCCCAAGGGGCTCCGGTAGATATGGGCGGTTATTATAAACCCGATGAAGCCAAGCTTGAAAAAGCGATGCGACCAAGTGGCACACTGAATGGGATATTGGAAATAGTTTAACCGCCAATTTAAGGTTACCGTTAATAATTGATTTTTGAAACCGGTAGCTGCTGAGTTTACTTACTATTTGATGGTTGGTAATTGTGATTTTAAAAAACATTTACTTTATAGACAGACCCTTAATACCACTTGTTTGGTTTGTAAATTATTAATAATGAGCGCATTAATAAAAATAACCGCATAGCGTGTTGCTTAAAATTAAGATTATAGCATAGCAGGTTTTGTTTCTTTTTTTAATAAGATTTAGGATTCAATAACTCCATTTGGTTTTGTGGGCATTAAGTGGCTATTTTTGCGGTCTTTAAAATAGAAATAATGGCATTAATTAATACATTAAGAGAGAAAGGTAGCAAGATTATTATTGGGTTTATTGCAGTAGCAATTGGGTCGTTTGTACTTACAGATCTGCTGAGTGGGCAAAACTCCATTTTAGCTGGTAACGATCGTGATTTGGGCGAAATAGCAGGAGAGTCGATATCCTATGATCAGTTTCAGCAAAGGGTAGATGTGCTAGTAAATAATTATGCAGCTAACTTTGGCAGAAACCCAGGGGCTGACGAGCTAACCTCTTTAAGAAACCAAGCATGGTTGCTTTTAGTGGCAGAAAAATCCTTTCACAAAGAATACACCGACCTTGGCATTACAGTTAGCCCCGAGGAATTGGTAGATTTGGTGCAGGGCAAAAACATTAGCCCCGATATTCAACGGATTTTTGTTGATCAGGCTACGGGTCAATTTAGTAAAGAGCAACTACTGCAAACTTTAAATCAGTTAAACCAATCTCCACAAGGAAGAGCGCAATGGAGGCAGTTTGAAGAAAACCTTATTCCGGCTCGTAAAAGAATTAAGCTCGATAACATTTTGAGCAAATCTACTTTTGTAACCGATGCTGAAGCGGAGCGAGAATACCAAGATCAAAATACCGTAGCGGAGATTAAGTATGTACACGTACCGTATTATGCTATTAACGACTCTTCGGTAAGTGTTACAGATGCTGACCTTACTGCTTATATCAAAAATAATGAAGAAGAATATAAGGTAGATTGGTCTAGATCCATTGAGTATGTGTCTATTCCTATTACCGCTTCGGCCGAAGACTCCCTTGAGTACAGAGATGAACTCCGAAAAATGAAAGAAGAGTTTGAAACCATCTCTGACGATTCTTTATATGCCGCAAGCAACTCTGATGGAGGCGATTTTTTTAATACATACTCAACCAACACGCTCCCTATTCTAATTGCATCAAACCTAAATATTATTAAAAAAGGTACTGTAATTGGTCCTTATATTAATGATGGAAACTATGTATTGTATAAATTATCTGATATTTATGAAGATACAGTAGGAGTTGCAAGAGCTCGCCATATTTTAATTAAATGGGATGATGATAGTGATGCAGGAAAAGCAAAAGCCAGAAAAGAAGCCAATGCTGTACTAGCAAAGGTTAGAGGCGGAGCTGATTTTGCCGAAGTAGCCAAAGAAGAAAGTAAAGATGGTGGATCTGCTATTAATGGGGGTGACCTTGGCTGGTTTAGTACCGGTCAAATGGTGCCAACCTTTAACGATGCTGTTTTTAATGCTACCTCCAAAGGTATTATTCCTCGTTTAGTCGAAAGCCAGTTTGGGTTTCATATTATTGAGGTAACCGAGCTTGCGTCATATACCAAATATAAAGTAGCCACCGTTGGTTTAGAAATTACACCAAGCGATAAAACCAGAGATGAAGCATTTAGAAAAGCAGATTATTTTGCTGGAACAAGTGCTAATTATAACGACTTTAAAACCAATGCAGAAGCTGAAGGCTATCAAGTGTTGGAAGCAAGCAATATTGAACCCAATGATGAGAATATTACACGAATTGGCAAGGCGCGTCAACTAGTAACTTGGTTATTTAGAGAGGCTACCGAAGGCAAAGTTTCGCCAGTAAATGAATTGGATAACCAATACATAATTGCTGTAATGACAGACGAACAAGAAGAAGGCCTATCAAGCATTGATTTAGTAAGAGTAGAAGTGACGGCTAAGGTTAAAAATGAGAAAAAAGCGGCATTGATTACCGAAAAACTAAAAAGCCTGTCAGGCAGCTTAGATGAAATTGCTGCAAGTTATGGTGCCGATGCAAGCGTTTACTCTGCAAGCGATGTAAAAATGTCGTCTAATATTATTGCCAATGCGGGTAATGCCCCAGAAGCTATTGGCACGGTGTTTTCTTTGACTGAAGGAGCCGTTTCTGAGCCTATTGCCACAGGCAATGGCGTAGTGCTTATTAAGCTTGAAGGTATAACACCAGCAGCTGACATTGCTGATTATAGCCTTCATGCCAGTAATTTACTTCGAAATAGGGAAAGCCGAACTTCGTATTATTTAAATCTCTTAATTGAAGAAAAGGCAAACGTTAAAGACGAGCGATATAAGTTCTATTAAAACAGAAATAAAGTAGCTGATGTTATGGCTTCTGCCTAGTCCTACCAAAGGCAGTTAGCTAGCGCAAAAGCCCTTTTTTCATCATCCCTGCCGAGTGATTTGGGGTATTAAACCAAAAGGCTATCGCCCTGCGATTTAAAAGGAGATTAGGTGTTTTTTTAAAAATTTAAGAATAGGGAGTACATTTGTATTTCCTATTCTTGTTTAATATGGATACATTCAAAGAAAAAAAATTTAAGACGTTGTTAAATAATCAGTACGCTTGGCCAGCTGATTATTTGTTTAAATTTATTGTAACCAAGGAGTATAAAGAAGAGCTACTGGTGATACTTGGGGGGCACAAAGCCATTGAAAAGCCCTCTTCAAAAGGGAAATATGTAAGTGTTTCGCTTAGAATTTTAATGCATAGTGCCGAGGAGGTAATGGCGCTCTACACAAAAGCGGCAAAAGTAAAAACGGTTATATCTCTTTAATGTAACAGATGAGTGGCTTAAAAACACAGCTTTATTTAGTGCCAACCCCTATTGGTAATTTAAAGGATATTACGCTTCGTGCATTAGAGGTATTAGCCCAAGTAGATGCAGTATTGGCAGAAGACACCCGAACCACGGGTAAGTTACTAAAGCATTTCGAAATAAAGCAAAAATTAATTAGCTACCATGCTCATAACGAGCACCGTGCTGTAAGCCGAGTAATGGAAAGTTTAGCAAGAGGGGAGACATTGGCCTTGGTATCAGATGCCGGCTCACCAGGTATTTCCGACCCCGGTTATTTACTTGTACGCGAAGTGCTAAAGCACGGGTTTAAAATAGAAGCCATGCCTGGGGCTACAGCCTTTGTCCCCGCTTTGGTTAAAAGTGGTTTGCCTTCTGAGCGCTTTGTGTTTGAGGGCTTTTTGCCCCCTAAAAAAGGTCGCCAAACAAGGCTGTTAGCCTTAGCAGAAGAAACCCGAACGATTATCTTATACGAATCTCCACACCGGCTTTTAAAAACATTGAATCAATTAGCTGCCCACCTTGGCAGTAGCAGGCAAGTATCTGTATCAAGAGAGCTAACAAAGCTATTTGAGGAAACCGTAAACGGGTCACTCACCGAAGTGCTCACACACTTTGAAACAGGCACTATAAAAGGCGAATTTGTGATAATTATAAAGGGTAAATAATAGCTGCAATGTAGCATTCTAGGCGAACACTAATTAGTGCCTGCCTGAATATGTAACGGGTTTGCTGCGTAACCTTTATTGGCCTGTATTTGTTATTTTTGTTTTAGTGGTTTACTCCAAGTAGTTCCATCATAATCCGGAAAATAGTAATGGTCTTTTATTCCTAATATTCCATCAAATTCTAAAAAAGTTAAAACGATATTCGCATCCGATTTTACAGGTGCTTTATTGGGGTAGTAAGCAACGTTAATAGTATCGTTACTCACTTTTCCTTTGAGTGTTTTTAACCCAACTTGAAAATAGAACA
>JALSJD010000063.1 GCA_026989535.1 Cyclobacteriaceae bacterium | reverse complement strand
GACTCAATGGGTTGCCATTTATACTGTTTCTATTTTTACTATGGCGTTTGCGCTTACCCCAACAACCGTAATCGCTATAATTAGCGGGTATTTTTTAGGGTTTTCGGCCATAATTCCTGTGGTGGTTTCGTATAGTTTGGCTTCTATTGGTGGCTATTTATTATCGAAACCTTTAGGAGGTGATTTTCAAACCGTCATTCGCTCTTCTTATCCTAAAATAGATTTGTTTATCCATCGTATGTCCGATAAAAGCCCTGTTAGTTTTGTGATTTTTAGCAGGATTTCGCCTATTTTACCCTTTGCGGTTATGAATTTAGTATTGCCTTTTATTGGGGTAAAATTTAAGCCTTATTTTTGGGGTGGCATCCTTGGGATGCTCCCTAGAACCCTGCTCGCTATTACGGCAGGAAAATTGGCCAAAGATATTTATGCCGTGGTAGAAAATCCTTCGCAAGGGTTAGCGATGCAGATTGGGTTTGGGGTTTTATTGGTAATTTCTTTACTAGGCTTCTCATTTTTGTTTAAAAGCAAGAAATCTAATACATAGGTAACCAAAACAGGAGAAAAAATTATTTCAAGGATAATTATGTTTAACCTGAATAATTCATGAATAATCTATTACGCATTCCAATTACCTGCCATTCAAGCATACCGACTAAAGTACGGTACAGGCTTTGCTCGAATTTTGGTGCTCAACGTCCGCCAGCCGCACGCCTCTCCCGATGAGAAAATCGGGACAAGCTGTTCTCCCGATAAAATCGGGGTGCGAGCACTTGACTATCAGATACTTGAAATGCGTAATAGATTATTCATGAATTATTCAGGTTAAGAATTTTGAATTGAAAACTTGCTAGAAAAACAAGTTTTTACGGGGTGATAGCATGAATAATGTCTAAATTTTGCACTCCCTTATTGACTTATTAAATCATCTAGCGAATACTTTTTTCTTTTAGTTTTAGCCAATTTATAAAGTTTATTTTTATCTTGAATATCTAACCAAAGCATTGGGTCGTTGTCAAATATAGCTCCAAATATGAGTGCTAATTCGTGATTTAGTGAACGCTCACCCTTTATTAGTTTAGTTAAGTTAGATGGTCTAACCCCAATGTATTGAGCAAACTTATTTTGTCTAATTTCAAAAGTGGCCAAATAGGCTTTAAGAAAGTCTCCTACTAATTTAGAATGCTTATCTTTAGCCTGTAAATAGTCTTCCATCTTAAATTTAAGAGCCATTAATTCTACCTTTTTCTTCTGTTCGTTCGACCTGTCTTTTGATTTATTTAATAAAATAGCTTGAAACTCGTTAAACTCTTTAGTTCCAACATCCATACTATCTGTTAAAACCAGCATGTTATTTCTTGTTTGCTTGTTCATTGTTCCTAAATTTTATTTTAAATACTTTTCTATTAGTTTTAATCCAGTTGCATCATCTATATACATTCGTTGACCCAAAGCTTGTGTTGCTCCATACTCTTTTTTATACCACTCAATTAAGCTGGTTTTTGAGGTAAAAGTTAAGAAGCCTTTATAGTTTCCTTCCATTTTAAAGCTTTCTCTACAGGCAAAGGCAATTAAACAGCCCGCTACATACCCAAATTTTTTATTGGAAGACCCAAAGTTATGTGGTGCTATTTCTATCACATCCATAATTAGTACATCATTTTCGATTCTTAATTGCAAAATTCCCTCAATGCATTTGGGATTATCTTTTAATCTTAAAACATACGTTTTAGTATTTTTTTCTTTTA
This sequence comes from Cyclobacteriaceae bacterium, assembly GCA_026989535.1. Classification (GTDB taxonomy): domain Bacteria; phylum Bacteroidota; class Bacteroidia; order Cytophagales; family Cyclobacteriaceae; genus JAKISE01. The sequence goes on along the minus strand of JALSJD010000063.1, from coordinate 2,535 downwards.
TCAGCTTATTCCAATCAAATTTCCACCGGTCTTTTTTTAATGGCATTTTACCGACCGCAAGAATAATTTCTGCTTCAATATGCTTATTATCTCTTAAACTATAGATATATGTCATATTTTACTTTGCGAATTACTAACAACTAATGTACAAAAAAATTGTCGAATATGTATAATAAAAATCAAATTAATTATCAAAACAGATAAATTTGAAACCACAGTTGGTTATACTTAATCCTGATAGCTATATCCTTACTAAAGAAAAAAATAAATGCACCATTTACACCCATTTGCTAAGCATATACCCAGCCCAAGCAAGCAAAATGCCTGCCACTAAGCTTACAAAAATATAAAAGAAGAGCGTTAAAAAATGACCGGCTTTAATTAAGGCATAATTTTCATACGCAAAGGTAGAATAGGTGGTAAAACTACCACAAAAGCCTACTGCTAAAAAAAAATGCCAAGGCTCGGTAAACCAGCGGTAGCGCTCACCCATACCTATTATTATACCAATTAAAAAGGCGCCAACTATGTTTACCACCAAAGTGCCAACCGGCAAAGGGTTAGAGAAATAGCGGTTAAATAACTGACCTGTTAAATAGCGGGCAATAGAACCAAACATACCACCTACACCTATTAATAATAATGTTCTCATTTTTGTTCTTTTTTACTTACCCTTCGTTTTAAAAATTTAATAATTTGCTCATAATTAGTATTTTCTTGCAGGCTCAGTTTTAAAACTAAATTGTCAAATTTTAGTTCGAGCTGTTTAAAGGGGTCATTCTTCGTTTTAATTATGGTTTGTTTCCAACACACAAGGTTTTTTAACTTTTGCTGTTTTTGTTGAAAACGAAAAGGATAAGAAATTTTTATTACATCACCCATATGCACAATTTTATAACTAACTAATTGCCGCAACAGCAGGATGATGCCCAATGGCAGAAAGAAACCAGCCACTATATAGCCCAACCAACCAGCGGAATTATTAAGCACATTATTAAAGGCATATCCTCCAACACCAAAACAAATAATAATAAAGATGCCCAAGGCGATAAGAGCCGTTGATTTTGGCTTTGAAACAATCATGCTAGTTCTTCTATTTTCGATTCTACAAACTGTTTCAAAAGTGGGAAAAATGTTTCAAAATCATTCTCAAATTCATCATAATACTTTTGCAATTCATCGGTGGCATTTTCCATGCCCGAATTAAAGGCAGTTCGTTGCGACATCCCCTGCAATACTTTTGCTATCCCTAAAATGTATTGATAGTTATAAAGCCAATTATTCTTTATCATATATTTTAATAGGTGCTGAATACGCTCAGGCAAAACCGTGCGGTTATCATTCAGTATTAAATAGGTGCTATTTACAAACTCATCTAACTCTATGTGGTGATGGGTTTGCCAATTTTTTGCTAAAAAATAATCATAAAAAATATCAATAATTATTGCATTATAGTGCCTGTATCTCGCCCAGAGTATCTTTTTGCTTTTTTTAACGATTTCGTGTGTATCTGTAAAATGGTCAATGGCTCTATGCAATTGAATTCCTTTCTGAATTTCAGTATCATAGTTTTTCCACTGCTTTCCTTTTATAGCATCGGCCATAAAATTGCCCAACATTAGCTTTTTGTTATTGCCAGAGAGGTAAATATGTGCTAAGTAGTTCATTAATTGTTAAATTTACGCAACAAGTATAAAAACCAATCAATATGATGAATTTAGTCCTCAGCTTTATGCTCTTTTTTTCAGTTACCCAAACTGATCCTGTAAAAGAAGAGCTGAAAATTAAATTACAAGAATCGACTGAGTGTTGGAATGATGGAAATTTAGAATGTTTTATGCAAACTTACTGGAAATCTGATTCTCTTAAATTTATTGGAGGAAATGGGGTTACGTATGGGTGGGAAAACACGTTGCAAAGGTATAAAGTGGGCTACCCTACTGAAAAAGAAAGAGGGATACTAAGTTTTTATTTTTCTATCGGTAGAGCCTATAAGCAAAGATGCCTATTTTATGGTGGGCAAATATCATTTAAAACGAGAAGCAGGTGACGACACTGGGCATTTTAGTTTGGTATGGAAATTAATCGAAGGCGATTGGGTAATTATTGCCGACCATTCGAGCAACTAATCTCTAAGTTCAGACCTCCAAGTGCTATAATTGAGAATCAGTGAGTTAGCCAATGGTGTTCGTAAAAAGAAGATCCGTATATTACTCCAATGGGACAATTATTATTACCGTTATATCCAACGGACACCAAGTTGATCACTCCAGTTCTTGGCGTGCGTGAAGAAAAGGGGATAGTGGTATATTTTCATAGTGGTATACCAATCTATTCTCATGGGAAAGAGGAATTGCACAAATTCCGTTATACCACATCAAACTTTTTAAAGCAAGGTTTGTGTAAGAATACAGATATTGTAAGGGTTTTCCATGTATCTGTAGACAGTGTTAGCAGGTGGAAAAAGGTATTGATTGAGCAGGGCGAAGAAGCCTTTTTCAACGCTGAGAAGCGTCACGGCAGAAGCCATAAGTT
>JALSJD010000062.1 GCA_026989535.1 Cyclobacteriaceae bacterium | reverse complement strand
AATGCACTTAATTTTAAAGTGATTGCTGAGCTAAAAGAGGCTTTTGCCACTGCTAGCAACGATGCAGATTGCAAGGTAATTGTTTTAAAAGCAGAAGGAGAGGCATTTTGCGCTGGGGCAGATTTGGCCTATTTAGAGGAGTTGCAACAAAATTCTTTTGAAGAGAACTTAGCCGACTCCAACCATCTTAAAGAATTGTTCTTGCAAATTTATACCTTGCCAAAGGTAGTAATTGCAGCCATTCAAGGGCATGCCATTGCTGGTGGTAGTGGTTTAGCAGCGGTATGCGATTTTGCATTTTCGGTGCCACAGGCAAAATTTGGCTATACCGAAGTGCGAATTGGTTTTATGCCTGCCATTGTAATGGTATTTTTAATCCGCAAGGTTGGTGAGCAAAAAGCCAAAGATTTACTGCTCTCAGGTCGCTTAATTACTGCCCAAGAAGCAGTAAAATATGGCATAATTACGAAGGTGATTAATGATGACCTTGGGCAAGAAGTGGCTGCCTTTGCACAGGAATTAATTAGTAAAAACTCTGCACAAAGCATGGGGTTAACAAAGCAAATGATAGCCAATGTGCAAAACTTAACGTTGGAAGAAGGGCTTAAATTGGCTGCTGAGCAAAATGCCGAAGCCAGAGCTACAGATGATTGCAAAAAAGGAATTGCTGCATTTTTAAAAAAAGAGTCCATCAACTGGTAGTTCTCAAATTTGACCACACCCGAACTCATACTAAAAAAATACTGGGGATTTGATTCCTTTCGACCCGTTCAGAAGGATATAATAAATGCTGTTTTAGAAGGGCAGGATACCTTGGCACTCCTGCCAACGGGTGGGGGAAAATCTATTTGTTATCAGGTGCCTGGCTTGCTTAAAGAGGGTATTTGCCTTGTAATTACTCCCCTTATTGCCTTAATGAATGACCAAGTGACCGCCCTGAAAAAAAGAGGCATCAAGGCCATCGCTATTCATTCCGCACTCGATTATCGTGAGATTGATAATGCCTTAAATTCGTGCATTTATGGGGATATTAAATTTTTGTATTGTTCTCCAGAGCGGGTACAAACCGAGCTCTTTATTGAGCGAGTAAAGGAAATGAATGTAAACCTGCTGGCGGTTGATGAAGCGCATTGTATTTCGCAATGGGGGCACGATTTTAGACCCTCGTATCTAAAACTTAAAGAATTTAGAGAGGTACTTAAAAATGTAAGTGTGCTGGCTTTAACGGCTACGGCTAAAGAAAAAGTGCAAGCTGAAATTCAAAAGGAGCTGGACTTTAAAGAGGCACACATTTTTAAAAGTAGCTTTGCTCGGCCTAATATTTCATTTTCTGTTAGAACAGTTGAAGACAAAGAAGCTAAACTTATCGAAATTTTAACAAAGGTTGGAGGCAGTGCCATCGTTTATGTTAGATCAAGAAAAGCAACCAGGGAATTATCTGAATTGCTAAAGCAACATAAAATTTCTTCTACATTTTTTCATGCAGGCTTACAGCCTAAAAATAAAGAACTTAGGCAGCAAGGATGGATTAATAACTCCATACGTGTAATTGTTGCAACCAATGCTTTTGGAATGGGCATTGATAAACCAAATGTTCGATTGGTGGTTCATTACGAAGCACCCTCTTCAATGGAAGATTATTACCAGGAAGCAGGAAGAGCAGGAAGAGATGGCAGGTTGGCCTTTGCAGTTTTGCTAGTACATGTTGAGGATACTGCCCAAATGTTGCAGCAATTGGAGTTAAATCATCCCTCTAAAAAGTTTTTAAAACAAGTATATCAATCGGTAGCCAATCATTACCAAATGGCAATAGGCAGTGGATTTATGAGTTCCAGGGTATTTGAACTGCACGAATTTTGCAAAAAATATAACCTCGATACCATTCTTACCTTTCATGCATTTAAGCGGTTAGAAGAAGAAGGTTTATTGCAGCTTACCGACTCAGCTATGAAACATAGTCGCTTAAAAATGGCTGTTACTAATACAGAACTTTATAAATTTCAAGTGGCCAACCAAAAGTTTGATGCCTTTATAAAAGGCATTTTGCGAATTTATGGAGGTGCCTTGTTTTCTGATTTTTTAATTATTTCAGAAAATAAAATTGCGCAATTTTTAGAAGCTAATCCAACTCAAATTATTGAGCTTTTAAACAAGTTAGATAAGATAGGCATTGTTTCTTACATTCGAGCATCGGGCAAACCAGAAATTGTTTTTCTTCAGCCAAGAGAGGATTCTGCTCGCTTATTTATGTCCGACACACGGCTCGACAACTTAAAATCGAATGCGACCAAGCGACTCTCATCTGTAGTAGATTATGTGGGCAATACAACTCTTTGCAGGATGCAACAACTACTTGCTTATTTTGATGAAGAATATGACCACTGTGGTAAATGTGATGTTTGCCTCGAACAAAAACATAAAAAAGAAGATATTTATGCGCTTATTCTAGAAAAAATAGCAACCCAACCTTACACAACCGATCAGTTACTGGCGAACCTGTCTCCTCACAAAAAAGAAAAGTACCTGCAAACTTTGCGAGAAATGCTCGATGCCGGTGTGCTTTATAAAACAGGAGAGAATCTTTGCTTGGCTTTAACCTAGATTTAACCTTATTTAGGTTGTAAATTTGATTTTAACCTTTAACCTTTAAAGAAAAAATGAAAAAATATTTGTTATTAGCAGCATCTATACTTTTTAGTTTAGCCTTAAGTGCACAATGTAATCAATACTATCATGTAAAAAATGGCACTAGCTGGACTATCTCTAATTATAATGCCAAAGGAAAATTGCAAGGTAAAACTATTCAAAAAATTACCGCTTACACAGAGTCCTCCAATGGGTTTGAGGCTACTTTTGAGATTACCGCTGTAGATAAAAAGGGAGAACAAACTACCTTAGGTTCGAGTACCTTAATATGCCAAGACGGGGTAATTTATTTTGATATGAAGGATTTGTTTCCTGAAGAGCAAATGCAAGCTATGCAGGATTTTGATATGAGTGTAGAAGGAACAAACCTTGAATTGCCCGCTAATTTAAAAACAGGCCAAGAACTAAAAGATGCCAACATTATAATGAATATAAGCGGGCCTATGGCAATGGCTTTTAAAATTGATGTTACTGAACGAAAAGTAATAGGAGAAGAAACATTAAACACCCCTGCCGGTAGTTTTGAGTGCTTTAAAATAAGTCAAAATATACAGATGAAAACTATTATAAAGATGGAAATGCGCTCCATTGAGTGGTATTCAAAAGAGGTAGGTATGGTAAAATCAGAATCGTATAATAAAAAAAATAAACTAGTAAGTTATTCGCTATTAACAGCGTATAATTATTAAACAACATCGTAAATTATGAAAAATACACCCAAAAAATTAGTACTTGCAATATTAGTACTAGCCTCATTTTATAGTTATGGGCAAACCATGCAAAATGATGTAGAGTATTTAGCCAGCGACAAGTTGGAAGGTAGAGAAATTGGTTCTGCCGGTGAAAAGGAAGCGGCCAAATACTTGGCCAAACGATTTAAAAAACTTGGATTAGAGCCGAAAGGTACCGATGGTTATTATCAAGTGTTTGCAGTAAAGCCAAGGCACAACCCCCATGCAAAAGTGCAAGCCGACACCAGCAAAGCACTCGAAGGCAGAAACGTAATTGGTTTTATAGATAATAAAGCAGATTACACAGTTGTAATAGGGGCGCATTTCGATCATTTGGGCTATGGGCATGAAGGTTCGCTAAGCGAAGAATCGGCCATTCATAATGGGGCGGATGATAATGCGAGTGGGGTAACTGTAATGCTACACTTAGCCGAGTGGCTAAAAGGTAAATACACCAATAATAATTACCTATTTATAGCCTTTTCGGGCGAAGAAAAAGGTCTTTGGGGTTCTAATTGGTTTGTAAAACACCCTACTGTTGAACTATCTTCAATTAATTATATGCTTAATATGGATATGGTAGGCAGGTTAGATCAAGAGAAAAAATTAGCTGTTTATGGCACAGGCACTTCTCCAACATGGAATACCGTTCTTACCAAAATAGCAGAGTCTAATGGCGTAAAAATGATTGCCAAAGAAAGTGGCATTGGCCCCTCGGATCATACGTCATTTTATTTAGAAGACGAGCCGGTATTGCACTTTTTTACAGGCCAGCACGATGATTACCATAAGCCAACCGATGATGCCGATAAAGTTAATTATGAAGGTATGAGTGTAGTTAAAAAATTTATTGGAGATGTAATTGCTGCTGTAAATGATGCCGGTAAATTGGAGTTTACAAAAACGAAGGATGAAGATTCTATGAAGGCTCCATCTTATTCAGTT
>JALSJD010000061.1 GCA_026989535.1 Cyclobacteriaceae bacterium | reverse complement strand
AGTAGGCTGCTGCGCTTTTAATTTTGAAGATACCATGCTTGCAGCGGCAGTTGTGCCAACTACTGCGGCAGATGTCTTTAAAAAATCTCTACGCCCAACACCGTTTGAGCCAACATTGAGGTTTTCAATTTTTGGGTCTTTACTTTTCATCTATAACTAGTTTGATTTTCAATGATTTAACTACTAAAATAGTAGTTTTGTTTAGGTATGCATAATTTAACAACTGCTAAAATAGGCAGCGAAATTCTAGCAAAATATGACATATGTCATATTTTAAGTATGATTTAGTTTGTACGAAGCTATAGTTTGTAACAAATCTAAATAGTGTTTGCCTCCAAAACTTTGGGTAATTTACTACCACCTTACTTGCTACTTAGCCTGTCTGTCCATAAACTCCGCTATCTTCGTTATGCCTGCCTGGCCGGCAAGGCAGGCTTGTCAAAAAAATACTCGGCTGCGCCTGATTACCCCTGTAAACTCCGCTTTTTTTTGACTTCGCAAGCCCTGCCCACCGTACTTTGTACTAAGGGAGGCGGGCTTGATAGCGAACTTTCTGAATCAGACACCGATTATGGACAGGCACTATTTAACACTATAGTTGATTAATTAATGCCACCAATTCTTCTCTATTGGCGTGGATGCCTTGCAGTTGGTAAATAATCTCTCCTTTGGGGTTGAGTAATGAAAGCACGTTGGAATGCCCAAAGGCTCCATTTTCAAACCGTTTATACGAAACCCCCAAATTAGAAACGATGGCATCGATGGCCTTCACTTCGCCATGCAGCAACGCCCACCTGTTATTGTCTAAATTCATATCATTAGCATAGGCAGATAAACGCTCAGGGGTGTCTCTTTCTGGGTCAATAGATATGAGGATAAAATTAAGCTGAGCTCTTTTTTCTTCTTTTATGTCATCATCAATATTAAGCATATCGCTAATAAGGTTAGGGCAGGCATACTCGCAATGCGTAAATATGGTACTAACCAATTGATACTTTCCTTTGCTTTTGCTCAACTTTACTGGTTGGTTTTTTTGATTAGTCCATACATACTCATCCGAGTAAATAGATTGATCGCTATAATTACCTACAGTGTCCATTTCTTCTACCTCTATGGATTTAACTAAAAGCATATGGCAAACTGGGCATTTTCCGGGCTGGGAAGACTCGCTGCCCTTGCAGCTCATTGGGCATACATAGGATGCAGAAGACTCAACGGTTGTTAAATTTTTGGTAGTTGTACTGCCACTACAGCCGGCTATCAATAGTAATATGGAAAAAAGGCTGCCTAAAATAAAGTGCTTATTCATTAGTATAATTTGGTTTGTGCAAAAGTAAGTATTGCTGAATTTAAGATTTGCTCTGCATAGAAAAATAATTTCAATCATATTCGAAAACTGAGAGAACGGTGTACTTTTGAAAGAAATGAATTAATAAGAGGTTATCTGAATAATAAATTATGCATACAAAAAGTAATCAGTTAATAAAATTTGATGATTTCTATGAAATGTTATCAGATGATATTAGGCTTGATGCATACCAAAAAGCCATTGAAAAAACAGTTAAGCAAGGCGATGTGGTAATTGATTTGGGAGCCGGTACGGGCATTTTGGGTATTATGGCTCTTAAAGCAGGTGCGAGCAAAGTATATATGATTGAAAATAGTGATGCAATAGACTTAGCCAAAGCGGTTGTGGCTCATAATGGATTTTCTGATCAGGTTATTTTTATGAACCAAAGCTCGCTTGATGCTAATATTGAAGAAAAGGCTGATGTGATTGTTTCTGAAACGTTGGGCAATTTTGGAATAGATGAAAACACACTTACATTTAGTATTGATGCACGTAATCGATTTTTAAAAGCAGGAGGGAGAATGATTCCTGAACGTATTGATATGATGCTTACACCGGTAGAGTCTAAGGCAAATTTTGAAAAACTAGCGTTTTGGAAAAATATTCATGGAATTGATTTTACTCCTGCGTATCACATTTTTTCTGGAAAAATGATGGTAGCATTAATTAATCCTGAGGAATATCTGGCCAAGCCCATCCCTTTTGCTCATATAGATTTTTATACTATTAGCCAACCCACAATTTTTAATAAAACCTATCATGCCATTAATAAAGCAGGCACCATTTATGGTTTTGCCGGTTGGTTCGAGGTTACGCTTATTGATGGAGTTACGATATCTACTTCCCCTTTAGCCCCTGCTACCCATTGGAAACAAGCTTTTTTCCCTATTAATGAGGCTATTAAAGTTATTGAAAAAGACCTTTTGGAAATATCTATGATGGTGGGTGCATCGGAAGGTGAATTGGATAGTACATTTATTAAGTACGAGTATCGTTGTACACAGCGCACAAGAGTTGCAGATATACAGAAATGATGAGAAGACGAGATCCCCATATTTTAGTTATCATTGAGTCTACTCCGAAAACACCTAAAACCAAAAAAGTTTCTTTTGGGCATCTTTTCACCTTTTTCAATCCGTTGATACCTAGGCATCACCGAATCTCAAAAAATGAAAATCTACTCCAAAATAACTCTTTTTTGAAAATTGTCTGTTTTCGGAGTGGACTCATCATTGAGTTTGTTGCGTTATTTTTTTTATTGCCAGGCTGTGATAACCGGCACATCTATGAAAAAAATACGCCAACAGAAACGGTAGTTACCAAGCAGGTAGTTGATACGGTTATTATTACCAATCATGCGCAATTTAACGCATTGGTTCTTGCTCAGAAAAAAGAATATGATACCTATTTATCTCCGTCTGATGCTATTGATTCTATCCATCAAACCAACTACTGGCTAAAATTAGTTAATAATAAACAGGTTGAAACTCCTAAGCGGCTTAACAAGACTAAATTGAGGTATAAAAATGGCAGACTTGTTTATTCGGCTACCTTTCAAAACGATGGAGACTTATCATATAGCCACCAGTATTATTTCGATTATACCGGATTACTTCTTGCCAAACACAAAACCAATAGTGCTTTAAATTTGGTGGAAGAGCAATTTAAGTATAGCAAAGACAATATGGTGGTAGCAAAAACATATTTTAATGGGAAGGGAAAAACGGTGGGCACATCTAAAATTTCTTATGATACAACTAGCAATAGCAACATAGAAACGATTTATTGGCTGAGTTCTGAAACTCAGACTAAAGTGGTTAAGTTTTATGATTCATCCGGAAATTTAACCCAAGAGCGTTTGTACCAAGCTTTAATGAATAAAGCGCTGTCTGATACTACCGAACAGGTATTGGAGCATCAATATGATAAAAATGGATTGCTACTTAATACCAAGCAATACAACACCTGGGGAATGATTTTAAACCATGAGGATGCCTTGTATTCTACAACCAGTTTCGAATATGATTCAATGGGTTATGTAATAAAATCTGTTGAAAAAAAGGCAAATGGAGAGCTTAGGTTTGAGAATATTATAACGTATAAATATGACTCGAAAAATAATTGGGTTGAAAAGGTTTCTTTTAAAAACGGGTTGCCTGAGAGTAAATTAGTAAGAATGATTTATTACAAGAAAGGGGGTAGGTAATTACTTATTCTGCTTACTGTTAGTTTGGTTTTTACGGGTTGCGGATAATTTATAAAAAATCTATTTTTTGTCGCAATACAGGGTTTTTAATAAATGTAAATTTTTAAGCACAATTCATTTTTACTAATTTACACGTAACTGTTAAGCAGGAAAAATCGTATTTAATACATATTAGAAGGTGTAAAGATGCCACAAAGGTAGAAATTTTCTAGGTTGTTTTCTGCCTTTGTTGTGCTGTGGTTAAAATTAGAGATTTTATTCTTGAGTCCACTCCGAAAACACCCAAAACAAAAAAAAGTTTCTTTTGGCGACCTTTTTATTTTCCTCAATTAGTTGATACTCAGGCATCAACGAATCTCGAAAAATGGAAATCTCATCCAAAACAACTCTTTTTGTGAAAATTGCCTGTTTTCGGAGTGGACTCAGTTATGAAAAAAGCTTTATTAATTCTTGCCGTTGGTGTTGTGTTATCAAGTTGTCGGCAATCTATTGAACCTCAGGAACAGGGAGAGTTTATCGAAATTTCTAATCTATCTGAAAACACTCAGCTTTTTGTTCCTTTGGCTGATATAGCTTTTAAGTATGGAACAGATAATGAGAGTCGTGAATTTCTTTATAAAGAGATTGACAAACAATTTGATGGAGATAATAACGTTTTATTGGTCTCATTTTTAAGGTTTAAAACCTCGCACTTTTAGTGCGATAAATTTATTCTTCTAAATTTGCAAAAAAAACAAAGATGGGAGAATATCGAAAAGGTTCGCACACTGTGACACGCATGACAGTGCACATAGTATGGGTAACAAAGTACCGCTACCATGTGTTAACAGG
>JALSJD010000060.1 GCA_026989535.1 Cyclobacteriaceae bacterium | reverse complement strand
GCTTATGTTCTGATTTCGAAATCGTTTCAAGCTTTCCAAGATTTAAAATAACGGTTTGCCTAGTTTTGTTACCTATTCTGTGTGAGGTAGTTAACCTATAATAGGTATAGCTTGTTTGCTTGCTTGCGTCTTTTTTTTGTACTGCACGTATAAACATTTTGCAAATATACAAAACAAATATTTAATAAAACAACATTTGGGTCACCACAAATGAAATTCAAAACCACAATATTCTATATATCAGCATGTTACGTGTTTTTGCAAATCTAAAATATTTTGAACTTATTTGTAACCAACTGAGTATCAGCAGGCTTGTTTTTAATGAAATTTGACCTGATTTTATGAATTTTCAAGTTGGGTTAAACACATTACTTCCTACTATAACAGTTGTTTCCCAACTCTTTAGGTGGGTGTCAAGTCCCACAAAAATATCATGACCACTAAAATCTAATTGATTACTTTTTCCCATGATTAAATAGATTAAATTATACACCTTTGAAGTTAAAACAAAGGTTGGAACTTACTCACTTCAAACATAGGAACTGCGTAGGCAGGAATCCGTACATATGGTTAAGTGATGGAATTGAGAAATTTTGTACCTTAATATTCCATATTGACATATTTATCGCTATTGGTGTATGTATATGCCTTCCTCTAAAAAATCTTATTTCTTTGTACAATCAGGTAGGCTTCGAGTTGTTGGCTTTATGTCTTGTATATACCTAAGTTAAAAAGGGACTTATTCACAATGGAATAAGTCCCTTTTTAAAAGCTTAAAACATGTTACTGCTTAACTATTCTAGACTGAACTGCTCCTTTTTCAGAGAGTACCTGCACCACGTAAATACCAGAATTCCATCGGGTAGATTGTTCAACTGTTACGTCCAAGTACCCTGATTCATTAGCCGAGTGTTTCTGTACATATTGTTGTTTACCAAAGGCATCTATAATTAAAACAGTTACGAGCTCGTCCTCATTAAGGCCAGATAAACTTAATGTAATTGCCTCATTTTGGAATGGATTTGGATAAGAAGCCAAAGCCAGTACTTGCCCATTATTAGCCATTTTTGCCAACACAACCCCTGCATCCACTGTTGTGCCATCAAAATCAGTTTGTGCTAATTTGTAATACGAAGTTCCATTATACGGACGCTCATCAATAAATGAATATGCTATTTCTTCTTGGCTATCACCAGCACCTATAATGGTTGTTACTTCCACGTAATTCTCCCCATCTTTTGAGCGATAGAGCGTAAAATAATCATTATTGGTTTCGCTAGCCGTAATCCAAGTAAGCTTAACAGTAGTAGCTAAAGCTTCTGCTTCAAAACTTAGTAACTCAATGGGCAGTGCATTAACGTTAAAGGCAGAACCAAATGTGATGGGGCTTAACGAAGTTAAAGGGCTTGTAGAAATTACTGAGCCAACGGCAGTAGTTGAGCCTCCAGTTATCGTACCTCCTTCACTTTGCCAGTTACCACCTGTATAATGAGCCACTACTAAATCACTACCCGTTAAATCAGTAATGTCACTTCGTGTGCCATCTTCCCAATATAATTTAACTAATGGGTTAGAGGCTCCTGCACTTCTTGATAAATCCCAATACTCGGCACCACTTACATGGTTGAGGGGGCCTGCCCCACCCTGAGAAACATTGCCTGGGTTTGGAGCGGCTGCATCAAAATATTGAGCGGTAAAACTATTGCCCAACCCAAGAGACTCTGCTCCAATACGTGCATAAAATAATCCATCACCCACAGGGAAGGTGAAATCACCATCGCCTGTGCGCTGCATAGGGCCATCCACATAACTTGCAGCCGACCCGCCTGCCAATGTTCCTCCATTTAAGTGAACAAAATCGGAAATACTGGATGCTATCACTCCATCAGTAAGGGTAAGTACCCCTGTAACAGTAACAGGGTCGTTTAAAATTATTTGAGGGAATAAACCCGAGCTATTAGCAATCGTTAAATTATTAAAACTAATACCACCAGTAGAGGTGATTGTTTGGGTGGTTGAGCCCATTAAACTAACAGTACTTGTACCAGAAGTAAATGCACCTGTATTCGATAAATTTCCATTTAAAGTAATGGTATAAGAGGACGCATTGGTATTTGCACCCAACGTAAGGTCATTATCAATACTAGTATTTTCAAAGAATGTAATTAATCCTGTACCCGAGGTAACTAAGTTATATATAGCAGAACCAACTGATTCAAAAGCTATACCCGTACCGCTTGTTTGTAGGTTAATAGTACCATTACCATGGACAAAAGTTCCAGTTGATTGAACTCTAAAAGCATTAGATGAGCTTGTATTATTTAACGTAATGGTATGTGATAAATCTGTAATTTGTAATGTCCCATCAATCACCTCTAAATTACAATTTATCAAAATAGGGTCAACCGTTTGGTAAACGGCATCTCCATCTCCACCGGCATCACTATCAATAAACAAAGAACAAAATGCATCTCCTCCAGTTTCAATTAATACATTTCCTGTAGGAGCAGTTAAATACACTCGGGTGTTTGTACCAGGAACCGCTGTATATGTTCCCACATTTGTCCAATTACCATCAACATATAGGTATCCTTCTGTATGTGTAAAAGTGCCTGAATTAATAAATGAACCCGATAAAGTTAAATCAACGATTCCTGCACCTCCATCAAATTCCATGGCAGCACCAGCGGCAACTGTTAAGTCTCTAGCAGCTCCATTAGCACCAGTACTTAGCAATGGATTGTTTGGAGTTCCGGCAGGTATTAGTACATCATTTGCGCTTGTAGGAATCACTCCCCCAACCCAGTTAGCTATATTATTCCAATCAGAGCTAACAGTACCTGCCCAGGTAATTAAGGAGGTATAATTCCATCTTATTCTACCATCCGAATCTCCATTGGCGGGGTTATCTTCTTCAAAAGCAGAACCTGCTAATACCCCAGAGGCATCGTTAAATATATAATTATTTGCCCCAGCTAAACGTCTGGCATTAACCGCAGGCCCTGAGTTAAATACCACATTATTTAATGTAATATCACCTACTAAATCATTTTCTATAAATAGATACCTTCCACCGGCAGTTCCACTTGAAAAACTACCGTCAGAAAGGTTGTTTACAGCATCTACACCTGCTCCATTTTGTATATGTAATCCAGTAGCATTTAAGTTATTAATTTCATAAAAGCGAGCATCAAGCTGCCCTCCAGCTACAACAAAGCCATACGAACCACTTTGGCTATTAATAATTGCTTTATTGGCTGCATCGGTACCCACGGCTTGAAATAGACCATCAGTTACCTGAATTGAGGAGTTATTACCCATACTGAGTGTTCCGTTAGCACCTATAGTTACTGTGGCAAGTGATGTGGTAAGCGATAAGATATCCGTTCCTATACCATCTCCTACGTTTAAGGTATTGGCATTAAAATTAAGTCCTCCTCCACTCACTTTCAAATCTCCATTTACCGTAGTGGCACTTTGGAGGTTGTAAGTTGCGGTACTTAGTGCGTCAATTGTAAGGTCATAAAATGCATCTCCTCCGGTTTCAATGGTACGAGCACCTGCAACTAGCGAGTAGAGATTTACGTTTCCTTGTTGCGCATTAAATGTTCCAGCATTCGAAAAATCTCCTCTTATCCATAAGTCTCGATTGCTTGTGGTTACATCAAAAGTAGCACCAGATTCAATTGTAAAATCATTTTGCATAAAGGTAGTACTGCCTAACTGAAAACTACCAGATTGAATAGTTACATCATAAAATGGTGAAGATCCATTATTAATTACATCCACCCCTCCTGAGGTTGCAAAATCCACTTTACTGGTTGATTGCGTAAACGAACCACTGGAACCTCTAGTCCAAGCACCTTGTATTCTAATCCTATCTTCTGCACCATTGGTAATAAATATTCCATTAATGGTAATATCACCAAAAATATCAAGGTCAGGAAAGGCATCATCCACAACGGTATTTAATGTTAAAATTGCACCAAAATCAATGGTTAAGGTTTTGGCTTCTGCCCTTACTCCAACCGTGCCATCAACCACAACAACGGGTTGTATTACTGGGGTTGCATCAATTATTGCCAAATCGGTTGCTGTGGGCACTTTATTACCTCCTAAGCTAGATTCCCAGTTACCAGCAGTAAACCAATCACTAGTTCCTGCCCCTGCTGTCCAAGTAAGCGTTTCGGTACCCGTCCAGTTTATTAAATTACCAGGGTCATTTTCAAAATTAGCACCAGCAAAGGAGCCAATAGCATCGTAAAACTCAACGATGCCACTACCTGCAATTAATTTTGAAACATTTGAAGCTCCACCACCGGGATTGGCAGGAAAGGCTACATTTTCTATTCTACCGGGGTTACCGGTTAAGTCTTGGGTGCTCTCAATATTAAGCAATGTACCGCCAGAGGCTCCATTGGCAAACGATCCATTACTAAAATTATTGGTAGCATCTATAATGGCTCCATTTTCAATTTTTATCCCGTTAATGCCCATATACTCAAACAAGTAATTTTGAGCTCTAATTGTACCTTGTACACTAAAGTTATAATCGTTTGTGGATCTGCGTGTTACTGTTACGGGAGAGCCCGATGTTCCTACCAAATCGATAGTGCCACTAGAGGTAACCGTAAGAGATACCAAACGACCTAGTTCTAAACGGCCTCCAGCGCCTGCAATATAGGTACCTGCAATAGTTACTACATCCAACCAGTCACCTAATTGCACGGTGTTTCCATTGCCATTAAAAATACCTGAAGTAACACTAAAAAGGTTGTTTACAGTTAAATTATCTTGCAGCAAATAAGTACCTCCGGTATTTATACTAAGGTCGAAAAATACAGAGCCATTAGTGGTAATAAAGCCAGTTCCTGAAGCTTTATTCATTATAAACCTACCATCGGTTTCTATCGTACCGCCAATGCAATTAATGCTTCCTCCAACATTTAAATCTCTATTGGTATATTCATTTCTAAAGGTTCCGTTTTGAACAACCAAATCATTTAAAATAGATACATTAACTCCGTTTGCCAAATAACGAGCAACTCCTGCTGATTTATTAATTCTTAAATCATAAAAATCCTTTGTGCCTGTAATATTGGCTCTTATGTTCTGAAACCCTGTTGCTGAACCATCTAAAACTACTTGCCCATTACGAGCAATAAAAGAACCTCCGTCATTATTATCCCACTCACCGGCCAATGTAATTTCATAATTATTAGCGCTTACGTCTAAGGTTGCCGTGTTAAAGTCGAGGTCTCCATCCACATCAATATCACCGCCTAGTGTTTTGGTATTCGCATTTAATAGGTATAGCCTACCATATTGTACTCCTCCTCTAATCGTTTGGTCGTTTGTTCCTTCAAAACGAGACAAACTTGTAGGATCTAGTGCATAGGTTGCAAAACCCGATGGGAAATTATTAACACCAAGTATAAAAACACTTTCTCCTGCTTCCACTGTCATTGTTCCTGTTCCGGAGGTGTTATTAATTAAATAGGTATTTAATCGCATAGATGCGATTGAGTTTCGTATAATAAAGTCTCCTGTTATATCGGTATCTCCCTGAAGAAGTTTAGTATTAGTTCCTGCGATGTCTAAGGTATTAAATTTACTTGCATAGATGTTTTGGTTACCTGTTCTGGTAAACACAATCGTACCCGACCCTGTATAGGCGCCTGTACCCGTCCAATTAACCCCATCAAAATTATGAGTACCTCCTCCATCATTAAATGTACCGCTGCCTGCAATGGTTACATCGTCATTCATTGATAAAATTGCTGAACCTGCATTTAGCGTTGAGTTTACAATAAGGTCTCCGTTTACATTAATAATGCCTTGTAGTGTTTTTGTTAAGGTTCCACTTACTGTTAACTGATTAAAATCAACGTCTTTAATGGTTTGTGCAGCACCATCTAATATAACCACCCCATTGGTAGATGTACTAAAAGAACCTGGAGCTGTATTAAGAATATCTCCCCCAACCGTTGCGGTATAATTAGTAGTAGAAAACGAGAAAGTTCCGTTTGTAATGGTAATGTTACCATCAATATCGATTGCGGTTCCTGCCATTAAATAGGTGGCAGCTCCTGTAAATGTAATATTATTTAAACTTGCGTTATTAGGCGTAATGGTAACAGTACCACCTGCAGCATTAAAGGTAAAGGTTCCTCCGCCTGGGATATATATTCCATTTCCTCCAATGGTTAGTCCGCCTGAAATAAACACATCAGAACTGGCATTAGCAACTGCTAAAATGCCATTGGCTGTCCCTTGTCCAATCACAACATCTCCCACTGAATTTAGGTCATTGCCATCGTCTAGTGTTAAAATACCATTCGTTAGTGTTACAGACTTGGCAACACCATTACCCGATATTGAATTAATTACAGGGTTGTTTGTCTGCAAGCCAATAATGGCATCCAATAAAGTTGAAGGTACACCATTGTCCCAGTTACCGGCAACCGACCAATCAGAACTTATAGCTCCTGTCCAATTTGTGAAAGATAAAACTGGCCACTCTATTTTTGTACCATCCCCATCATCTTCATACGTTTCGCCCGCTAATAATCCATTAATGGTGCCTGCAAAGGTTAACACTCCACCTGCCCCAGCTGAACGCCTTACATTATAATGGTATAATGGGTTTGGTGCACCAGCATGATTAAAGGTAACATTATTTACATCACCCAACCCTGTGGCATCTGCCTCAAAATTTAAATATAATCTGTTTCCACTATTGGCAACATTCATCCCTGACCAAGTTCCGTCAGAAAAGTTATTATTGACACCACTAGTAGCTACATTGGCGCCAACTTGCACATCAAGTCCAGCATCCACCAATGTTGAAATTTCATAAAAACGAGCATTAATTGCCCCTCCTGATTGAATGTCTATGTCTATTCGATACCCTCCGGCTGAACGGTCTATTCTAGCTAAATTTCCGCTTGTACCAACCAGGTTTAAGGTTCCATCAACAATAAGGGTTGGGTCTCCATCATTGGTATCATCAGCGCCAGTATCGTTTGCATTAAAAAACAGGGTGGATCCTGGAGTAATGGTAAGTGCTGCTCCTGCCGCAATGTAATGTTGTTCTGCATCAGGGTTTCCTACATCGTTATTACCCAACGTTAAATCAAAACTGTTTACGTTTAGTGTTGCGTTAGTGCCTAGCGTTAAATCTTCCTGAATTACCAAGCTAGATTGTAAAGTATAACTTCTTGCGCTAGTATTAGTCTGATTAAAAGTTACATTATAAAATTCGAACCCATTATTATCAATAGTTTTGGGATTAGCATCGGTACTCTCAAATGCAACTGTTGACGTATAATCGTAAAATGCGCCTGCATTTTCCCAATTGCCTCTCACTACAAAATTACCAATATCAGTACCATAATCACTCGACATAAATAGGTTTACCCCATTATTAATTATTACATCATTTCCTGTAAGTGTACCTCCAATAAGTTTATTGCCACTTCCGGCAAAAGTGATGTTATTCCAAGTTCTATCTTTTACTAATGTTTGCGTACCAATCCTATCTAAAATCAGGTTGGCGTTTGCGGTAATTAGTGTTTCTGTATTATCATCATTTATATTTATGATAGCAAAATTATGCGTAAGGCTACCAAAGTCAACGGTTGCGTTGCTAAAAAACTCTATCTGCCCACCGTCAATATTTAATCCATTGTTTATAATAGTCTTGGTGCCTCCTCCATTTTCAAATCGAGTGGTTCGAAGTGTATGGTTAGCTCCAGGATCAATGGTTTGTACTCCTGTTCTATTAAAGTTAATGGTATTAGCTGTATGGTTTAATGTACCGCTATTTGTAAAATTAGTTCCTGAAAAATCTAAATTCCTGCTGAGGTTAACTGTAACGTTGGCATTAATTGTCCAATCTCCACTAACACGATAAAAATCTTGGTACTGTATTAAGGATTTAGTTCCTGAGCCTGCAAAAACCACATTTGGTAAGTTAATATAATCAATAGGGGTTGCCTCTCCACTTTGTATGGTTTGGTCTAAACCATCAAAGGTAACTGTAGTTCCTGGTGTAGGTGTATAATCTCTGATGTCAGTAAGAGTACCCCCAAAATTCATATCAAACCCTCCGTCAATCAACGTAACATTATCATTCATATAAAAATCACCATCGACATTAAGGTTGCCCTCTAGTGTAGCATTTCCGTTTGAGTTTATATCTATTCGTCCATAGGTTGGTATTGTGTAAACAACTTGATTTCCACTACCGTTTAAGATTACCCTACTGGTGGTTGCTAAGCTATAGGTGCCAAAAGCAGCAGGAAAGGCCGGTAATGGGTCGGCAATATTATCAGTAATTACTCTACTTATGCCTATCATACTAAAAGACTTTGCACCGGTACCTGTCATGGTATTACCATTCATATCAAGCGTAATGGCATCATTAATAATTACATCACCAGTAATGGTTAACGCAGAGTTCATATACTTACCACCAGTACCACCTAAAATAAGGTTATTAAATCCGGTAATATCTGGATCGATCCACCAATAATCACCAAAATGATTAAGTGTACCTGTGCCGCCTGGTGTGCCCCAATTTACTTGTTGCCCACCTGTTGGTATTGATAGTGCATCTTCAAGATTAATGGTGAAGTTATTAGCTGCTAATATTACTTCATTATCGTTAAGAAAAACATCATCATTTACCGTAATGTTGCCTAGTAGTGTTTTTGTAGGTGTATTTCCTCCAGTTGGTCGTCCAATACGTAAATCAAAATAAGTGGTTGCAAAAATATTTTGATCAACATTTGCATAGTAAAAAACTTCTCCACCCGTAAGGTTTACAATCCCAAACCCAGCTGGAAAATTATTGGTGTCTTCGATGCGCAATTGACCACCCGTTTGAGATAGTGTACCACTCGCAGTACCTGTAACAGTAATAGCAGAGTTAACATCAACTCTAGAAATTCCATTCAGAATATTAAAGTCTTTAATCACATTAATTGATATATTGATATCCTTTACACCAGTACCAGCAAAGTATATTGTATTAAATGTCGTTGACGAAGCCCCTCCTATAATTTGGTTTGTTCCATCTAATATTACTGCTCCTGAGCCAGATTGAGTGAATGCTAAATTATTCCTATTATTTATCCAATCATCTCCTACTTTTACAATAAAAGATTGCGCTTCAAAAACGCCTGCAAAAGCACTATGAATAATTAAATCATCAAGAATTGTAACATTAGAAGTTAATTGTTGGTTGGCATTAAACTCTAACCTCAAATCATAAAAAAGTCCGCCATAAATGGTTTTTGTTCCTGAAGCTCCAGAAAGTCGAACTTCGCCAGTACCGGGAATAAATGTACCCCCATTCGTATTCCAATTTCCTGAAAGGGTAATTCTTTTATTTCCAACAACATTAAAAATCCCGTCCAAAATATTAAAATCATTACTAATAAGCATATTGTTATCTAGGTTGTACTGAGCACCTGGAGCGTTTACTGTAAGGTTATAAAAAGGATTTTCATTAGTATTAAAGGTATGAATACCAGAAGTACCATCTAATATAAATGTGCCTGTATTAGCTGTATAGCTACCTGAATTAGAAAAAGCCCCAGCCAGCCTAATAGTACTTGTATTCTCTTGAATTAAAGATCCATCAATTATGGTCATTAACTCTTCAATATTTAATGTCCTCCCATTTCTAACGGTTAAAGAAATATCATTAGCGCCTTCAGCATCTAAAATCAACTTTAAACCAACGGCATCTATAGCACTAATATCAACCGAATATACTCCTGCAACTCCTCCAATGGAGTGTTCTAAAAACACCACATCTGTGGTGGTTGGTACGATATTAGTTGACCAGTTATTCCCGTCATTCCAACTAACAGCATCTCCTCCGCCATCCCAGTAAACTCCTGTTCCGCTAAAGCTCCAATTAACCTGATTGAATGCATCACTGTCATTCCCTTCGCCTGCCAATCCGCCTAATGCATCTTGAAAATCAACAGCCAATGCTCCTCCATGATTAATTGGGGCAGAAACATTAAAAGAGGGGCCAACATTAAAAATAACATTGGGTAAGGTGGCATTAAAAGGAATATCTAAGGTTAAATAAGCACTTCCTGCTCCATTACTAAATACACCATTCGAGAAATTATTTATTGCATCTATAGTACCCCCGCTTATATCAAACCCATTTCCAGTTGTATTGCTAATAGAATAGTATTGTGCTTCAATTGTTCCGCCAGTTTGTGTATAAGTATAATAATCTCCAATATCAGGGTCTTGAGAGTTGACTACGGCTGGGTTTGATGCTGTTCCAACTATTCTAAAAACACCGCCAGAGTTAGTTACTTCGGAATCACGTCCTAGTCTCATTGATGCCCCTGCGTCAACCTCTAATACGCCACCTGTAATATCCAGCCCAAATGTTCGATAAACAGGAAACAGCAATTCATTCCCATTTATATCAAATGTTCCATTATTGATGGTAAAAATAGTAGTAAAATTATCTCCTTCTGTAAAAGAGAGGTTGCTTTGCAAATTATAAGTTGCCCCTGATGCGTCAATAATTAAATATCTAAAACCTGCACCACCAGATTCAATTATATGCGTACCGCTTGTTCCATTAAAAGTTACAGAACTAGCATTATTATTAAAATCAAAGGTTCCATTATTTATAAAGCTACCCGCAATAAACATATCGAATGCATCCGTTTCTAACTCTGCACCCACATTAATCGTAAAATCATTTTCAACCATTAAATTACCATCCAATTCCGCTCTACTTGTGTTGGTATTAATAAGTACATCCCAAAAATGTTTCCCTAGTGCAGGAAAACTTAGTAATGGATCTGGCTCAGTAGATCCAGTAAAAATTTGAGAATAGCCCCCTGAAAATTCGACTAATCCATTGCGAGGTAGAAATACCCCTGTTCCTAGATTCCTCCAACTCTCCTCTACTGTAATTTTGTAATTGCTTGCACTTACATCTAGGGTTACACCATCGTTTATTTGTAAACGGCCATTGAGCGTAATGTTGCCAGCAAGTGTTTTAGTACCCGTGCCACTATAAAATGTATCATGAAATGTAGAGGCGCTGATGGTTTGGTCTGCTCCATCAAAGGTTATGGCCTGCGTGTGTTGAAAACTACCGCTATTAATCCAATCGCCTGCCACGGTATGTAATAAATTAGCAGCATCTAATGTGGTATTGGTGATGGTTACATTTCCATTAATGTCTAAGCCATTATCAAAGAATCTTTTTTCGCCTAACCCTGAAAATGTCATGTTAGGATACGTGCCTGCTGCATAATTTCTAATATTCTGGCCTATGTTGCCGTTAAAATGAATAGTGGCTGTGGGCAATGTAAAACTGAACGAAGTGCCTGTTCTATTATTAAAATGTCGGCCCACAAAGAGTGTAAACCCTTGTAAATTAAAATCTCCATTATCTTGCACCAAATCAAAATCACGGCTTACCACAATATCTGTTTGTGCTGTTACCGTTCTTGATGGGTCATTATCTATATCTAAATCACCAAAAATATTATTAGGATTTGCAGTGATATTTTGTCCATTTTGAGTACTGGTAAAAGTAACAGCACCCGTGCTTTGGTTAAAGACACCCGTGCCGCCATTTAGCCAATGTCCGCCAATCATATCTATCCCATAAATACCTGCATTTACTGTTACGCCATTTGCAATCGTTAAGTCTCCTACATTGGGGCCAAAAACATCTCTGCCAACAAAAAGGTCTCCTAACAAAGTTTTTACACCTGACCCACTAAAGGTAACATTATTAAAATCTGAGCCCGAAATTGTTTGATCTGCTCCATTAAAATCTATGGTGCCTGTCATATTGTTAGTATAAGCAACATTCATTACCCAGTTACCTGTAACTGTGTGGTTAAAACCTCCATCTACAAACACAGGTGTTTCACCTACTCTTGAAAAATTGCCTAGCACATTAAAGCCAGCCGTTGCATTTTTATTTCCATTTCCTCTAATTTCTACATGCCCGTAGGTTACCCCCGGAATACTTTGGGTTGTACCATCAAACAGAATGATACTTTGAGGATCTAATGTTTCGTTGTAAAAAGCCATCATTGAATTAAATTCTGAAGGCCCGCTTGTGCGTAGCTCAACATTGGAGCCTACGTTGTATGTGCCAAAGCCAACCATTAAATTGGCATCAATATCTACAATTAAATAGTTTGCTGGAGAACCACCTGTATTGGTTACTGAAAAATTAAATGCTTGAAAATTATTGTCATCAATATTAATTGTTCTAACAGCCGTAGGAGCCGTATTGGTAATATTAAATGATTGTAAGTTATAAGAACCTGTGCCACTTGATTGAATCGTTTGATTGGCATCGGCTGCGTCTAATGTTAAAGTTGCTCCTGCCTGTGTAATAGATGAATTGGTATTATTATACAGGTGATTTTCTAAGGTATGGCTAAATGAACCCAAAGCCAATGTTATTGCATTATTCAAATCCAAATAGCCATTAATATCTAATGGACCATCAGCTGTTTTAATGCGAGAACCCGTATCTGTACCAGCAACTGCCCCTAAGGCCAGTCGGGCATAAGTTATTCCGCCTCTAATTGTTTGGTTTGCACGCAAATCGTAATTGGCTCTAGACGTAACCCCTTGAAAATCTACCGTTCCAAACCCTGTTGGAAAGTTATCCACTCCTCTTAAATAAACGGTAGTTCCATCGTTAATTTGGAAAACTCCTCCCGCTCCTGTAACAGAGCCTTCATCTAGCACTAAATAACCACTCGCAATGGTTAAATTACCTCCAATTGAAATGGCATCACCATTGGTAGCGTTAGAAAAAAAATAGTTGCCTGCTATAATAATATCTGCGGTACCTAAACCAAAAATATTATCGTCAGTATCATTAGCTCTGCTGCCTGTGAAGGTTATTGATCCTGAAAAATTGATAGTTCCATTCTGAATTAGCTGTTGCATGGTATGATCTCCTGTACCATTTAGGGTTGCATCAGGAAATACATAGGTTAAATCATTGGCTACATAATTACCAGTAATTGTATAGGTTACTGCAGCTCCTGGTTGAAAATAAACTTCATCAAAAGTGGCATTAGTCCCAATATTTAAAGCTTGAGCAGAGGTTCCTCTAAGAGACAGCCTACCAGCGGTTGCATTATAAATAGCCCCATTATCAACTGTTAAGTTACCATCTAAACGGTGTAAGTTACCAGTGCTAAAATTAGTGTTATTTGTAATTAGCCAATTACCGTTAACTGTTACATTGCCTCCGGTTGATACTACACCACCACCACTAAAGGTAAGGTTATTAAATGTGGCTGCTGCCGATATGGTTTGCACCAGAGTTGCATCAAAAACCACAGTTCCTGAACTTGTTAAAGCTCCATTCCCATTTTCTGTCCAGTTGCCTCCAATATTTATTTGGTGGACTCCTGCTGTTAAAGTTGACAAATTATCTATTATAATATTGCCTTCTACATCTAGCACATCGTTAAGCAATAATGTGGAGGCAGCCCCCCCCTGCCCAATGATAAGTGAGCCAATATTTAAAGTGGCTGTTGTTTGATAATCATGTCCATCAGCAATGGTAAAATTATCCAACCCATTGCTAAAGTCTGGTATAGCACCTCCACCATCAATATCAGTCCAATTGACCGCATTATTAAAATCTGACAGGGCAGCGTTATTAGAGATAAAATTATTTTGAGCAAGTGCAACTGTTGATATTAATGATATCAACATAATAGAAGTAATATTTTTCATACCTAACTGTAATGTGGCTAATATTTAATGCATATTTATTCTTATGTACAAAAGTACATACTTATAATGATTTGTTCATACACTATGTTGCGTAAAAGTAACTGCTAAAAATCACAAAAAAAAGATAAGCCATTAAGGCATCGGAGAAACGAGGCCCGTTTTTAACCACATTAAGTTAAATAATAACTTTTCTTGGCTAAAAATGTTTTTAACCATCTCCTCAACTTCTTTAAAATGCGACCAACCTGAGTAATGAATTGGAATAAACGTATTTACTCCTAATAGCTTTGCCGATTTTAATGCTTGTTTTGCATCAAAGGTGTATTTTCCATACCCTGTAAGGTATCTAAATTGCACATCTCCTAAATGAAAAATACCCACATCAATGGTAAAACGTTGGGCAATTTGCTTAATACCTTTAAAAAAAACAGTATCGCCCGAAATATAATAAGCTCCATTTTGCTGCCCCTCCCACTCGATAATAAACCCGATTACTTTGCCTGCAAAAAATGGAGGAACCCACCAAGGATGATGCTGGGCTGGGGTAGCCGTAATTTTTAATCTGGGCACTTTAGTTGTTTCAATGGCAATTGACTCCCAATTATTTAAGCCTACGCCATTTTTTAGGGTTCTGGCAGCCGGCATGGTAGTAACCACCCTTTCTACCTTTTTTGCAAACCTCTTCCCTGCTTTATCAAAATTATCTTTGTGTTGATGATGGCTAAGCAAGATAAGGTCAATTTTCCCAATCTCCTCCTTTGACAAAGCCGGGTTGCTTAGCTTTCGAGAAAATGCCCCGTAACCAAAATGATATAGTTCCCCTGCCTTATCTAATACAGGGTCTGTCATAATTCGGAAACCATTGATGTCCAGAATTATACAGGCTGTATCTATATGGGTGATGGAAATTTGCATTGGTTAAAGGTACAGAACTTGTTGATGTAAAAAAAGAAAAGGGCTCGGATGAGCCTGAGATTATCGGGTCTTACGCCCGATAATGACGATGGTTTTAGTTACAGTTCTTACGCTCGGTAATGACGGTATCACACTTTTACAAACCGGATACCTCAGCTTCTCTATGTATTTTCTTCACCAGCCCTTGCAGTACTTTTCCCGGGCCGCTTTCGGTAAACTCAGTGGCTCCATCGGCTACCATATTTTGCACAATTTGCCTCCATTTAACAGGGGCTGTTAATTGCTTTATAAGGTTTTCTTTTATTACTGCAATATCTGTAGATGGTTTGGCCGTAACATTTTGATACACGGGGCAAATGGGTTGACTAAACTGTGTATCAGCAATCGCCTGTTCTAACTCTACTCTGGCGGGCTCCATTAGCGGTGAATGAAAAGCTCCTCCTACAGGCAATGGCAATGCTCGCTTTGCTCCTGCTTCTTTCATTTTATCGCAAGCGGTTGCAATGGCTTCATTACTGCCTGATATTACTAACTGACCAGGACAGTTATAATTTGCGGGCACGACTACACCCTCAATTTTGCTGCAAACTTCTTCTACTTTGGCATCTTCTAACCCTAAAATAGCCGCCATGGTTGATGGGTTAGTTTCGCATGCTTTTTGCATAGCTAGTGCTCTTTTATAAACCAATGATAATCCGTCTTCAAAACTTAATGCCTTATTGGCCACCAAGGCTGAAAATTCCCCTAAGGAGTGCCCTGCAACCATAGCTGGTTTAAAATCATTATTGGTTAACGATAGTATTACTGAATGAAGAAATATCGCTGGCTGTGTAACTTTGGTTTGCTTAAGGGCCTCGGCTGTGCCATTAAACATTATTTCTGTAATGTTAAACCCAAGTATTTTATTGGCTTTAGCAAACAGTTTTTTTGCTTTAGCATTGGTTTCGTATAATTCTTTTCCCATACTTGGAAATTGCGCTCCCTGACCTGGGTAAATGTATGCCTTCATAGTTTTATTGTTCTTTTTGGCAAAGATAGTTTGAGATTAGAAGCTGTACAATGAATGATAGGTTAACATTAGCTAATAATTAAGATAACGAAGATAATAGACTTTATGGGCAGGCACTACATAAAATCAATATCCACATTTAGCGGCAATTTCATTAAATAAGTTAGGCCATCTTCCACAGATTTATCTCCGTTAAGTATTTTAAAAAGTGTTTCAGTAATAGGAGCTCTAAAGCCATAATGCTCGGCAAATTTCTTTACAATTTTTACGGTATTAACCCCTTCGGCCACCTCATTCATCGATTGAATAATGTCTTTAATATTTTCGCCTGAAGCCAACCGTTTGCCAACCGTAAAATTTCTGCTAAACGTAGATGAACTGGTGGCTACCAAATCGCCAACACCCGCTAATCCTATAAATGCTTGTAGGTTGCCACCCAGGGCTTTGCCCAAGTAAATCATTTCTACAAGCCCACGGCTAATAAGCATAGCACGCGCATTTTCGCCATAGCCAAGCCCATTTAATGCACCAGAAGCTAAGGCTATAATATTTTTGAGTACACCTGTAAGTTCAATACCAATGAGGTCTTTATTGCCATATACCTGAAATAAATCACTTCTTAATAATCGCTGTCCTTCTTTAATTACCGAATCAAAGGAGCTGGCTACCACCGTGGCTGCCGGTTGCTTATTATTTATTTCTTTGGCTAAATTAGGGCCTGCCAAACACCCAATTCTTACTACAACGCTTTCATCACGAATTACTTCGCTCATGGTTTTTACGTTGGTTCTGTTAAACTCTACATCATTATTATCTAATGACATGCCTTGCGGTAAAGTTACATCCAATCCTTTGGTGCCATGAATCATCGTATGGTAGGGGTGAAGAAAAGGAGAAAAATCGCGCATCATTTGCCTAAAATTAGCAGAAGGAATAATGGGGAAAAGTGTTTCGCACTCACCAGCAATTTGTTCCAAGTTGTTGCAAGCTTCAATATTTTTATGAAGCGCAAAGCCTACATTCATTCTATTAGAATTAATGTCTTTAATTTTATCTGCATTTCGGGTATATAATTTAACCTTGGTATTTTCTGCCAATAAGTTGGCAACAACGGTCCCAAAGCTGCCGGCTCCAATTACACCTACATATTTACCCGCCATATTCGTCAAAATTATAACCGCGTAGGCGATTGTGGTAAAAGTAAAGAAGACTTAGGCTTTCTGTTTCAATATCTCCTTGCTCGTTTCTAACCAAGGGTAAATTGGTATGAAAAATACCTAAATTATCAAGCCCTCGCTCAATTATTTCTGTTGCAGGTTTATTTAGCGCAGGGCTGGTTAAAATCCCTCCCTCCTCTTCAATTATTTTTATGATTTTTACCAGTTTTTCAACTTCTCTTGTAAACTCACCATAATCAAGCAAAAGTTCGTCTTCGGGTAAACGCAAAAAGTTAAATAAATCTAAATCAGGAAACTTTTTGCGCAATAGCTTAAATCCAATATAGGCTACTAAATGGCTTGGTAATACTTCATTATTTCTATGAAACTCTTCTACAATTCGCTTGCTCAAATTGCGTGTATATTCTTCATCACGCTGTGGGTCATCTACAAATTTGCCATCTCTTAAAAAATAATCTTTGGTGGCAATATAACGCCCATTTTGCCCAATACTATGCCCGTCAGCATCAACATAATTGCCAAATAAATCCATAGGTTTACCAATGCTTACCGATATATCAGACTGTTTGGTAAAAAATTTAAATAAAAATTTCGATATTTTATAGGAAGTAGAATACTCATCATTTTCGGTATAATACCGCTCTTGCCCTTTTTGCTTTAAAAAGTGCTCAATAAGAGAGGGTGCCTCCAACACAAAATTATAATTGAGTACTACTGGCACCACAAAAATTTTATGGTCTTTATTGTTTTTAAAATTGGCTAATTGTGCCTGAATAGAAGTGCCTAAAAGCCCTCGCTTTAACTCGGTTTCGATAGCCCCCGATCTTGACCTTGTACCGCCTGGAAAAAATAAGGAATGACACCCTTCTTGAATGGCCAAATCTGAATAACTTTTAAGCGTTTCTAAATAGATTAAGTTCTTCTTTCTTCTATCTACTTTATAGGCGCCCAAACTATTCATAAAATAAGCAAACAGCTTAATATTAAATAGGTTAAGACCTGCTCCATAAATAAAAGGAGGGAGACCGAGTGCTTGAATTACCCACCCAATAAGTACTGAATCGAGGTTACTAAAATGGGTAGGAACCATAATAATAGTACCCTTTTTAGCTAAATCTCTCAGATGATCTACACTGCCTCTAATTCTAATTTTATCTCTTAGTGTATGCCTGGCTTTAAAAAGCCCCGAAAACCTGCCCGAATGGGCTGCATTTAACAGACGGGCAAAACCGAAGGTAGTAACCCTGCGTGCAAACCGATGTGACGAAGGCTTAAATGTGCTTGCAATCTCGTTGGCATATCTATCTGTAATTGACTTTAGAATTTTATCTGCAGGTTTGGTAGTTTCGTTTGGTTTGCCTGAGTTACTTACCAATTGCTTTTTTACTTTTTTCCAAAAGTCATAATCATCATCGGGGTCAACGCTCCAAGGCATTTTTTGCACGCGTAGTTTTTCTCGATAACGGGTACGTTCAAGCTCCTCAATAAGTTTTTGTTCTTCGTTTTTAATTGATTTTATTTTTTCAAAACTATCAACAGAAACCTTTTCGATGAAAGCAGGCATGTTTTTACTCAGCTTTACAATAGGCCACTCGCTATGCGATGGCAATATTGGCTTGTATTTTGTTTTGTTATTGTATTTATCTTGCATGTATTCTAGCTATATGCTCCAAAGATAATTTTAAATTATGATTCTTGAACAGGAGTAAATTATAATTACTCAAGAATTAACGCTTCTTCGTTTATTTTATATTTCCCTATAGCCCAATAGGCTTCATCTACCACAACTTCTAACACAGAATTTAAATTTGAAACATCAATTTTAATAAGAATTTGACCTTGAGTTAAGCTTGGCGGTGTTAGATAATATTTAAGAGGCTGGGCAAGCAGGGCTATTTGTGGCGTATTATTAATAAAATTGTTTAAATTTATGCCATTGGCAATGGCATATAAAGGTGGAAAGAACCCTTTTGATATTTTAAAATCGATAATATTTACAAATGTTTTAGAAAATTTGGGGCATTTGTTCTTGCTTATCCAAACAGCCCCGAAAGATTGAGGGGTGCTTTCATTAAACTGCTCGATGCGAATAACCCAATAGTCGGTTAAACCAACGTATAAAATAAGGAGTCCAAGGGATAAAAAGCCAATCATGGATAAGTTGGCGCCTTCTAATAAAATATTAACCAACGCCAAACTAGTAAGTACTACGCCTATAATAAGAGGTGCTAATTTTTTCTTACTATTAAAATGGATAGATACTAAGTAAGAGAAAGGAATTTTAATGGTTTTTCCGTCTGCATTAATTTCAATACTCTCTGCATCGCACCTTAAAAAATTTGCGGAATCATTCCAGCTAAACGAAATAATTGAATCATTCAAAATAAAAAAATGTTTATTAAGTTACAATTATAGCATATTGGGTATTTAGATGTGATAGATAATTGCACTAATCCTTAAGTGTTGAAATAGTATAAATAATGCCTGTCCATAAAGTAAATGTTTTTGAAAAGCACAATTATCAAAAAGCAAAGCACAAATAAAATCCAAAACACATTATTTAATAATCAAACTCTTAATCAGGTCTGAATTTTTATTATTGAGATTTATTTGTCATTTGTTACTTGAATATTGGAGTTTATAGACATAGGGGCTAAATAGTGCTTTTAAAAGCTTGGAGTTTATTTTATGTAACTATTTTTGAGGTAAAACTGTTAATAGGTATATAATTGGTTCTATCTTTAAAGTTTAAACGAGATTTATTTTAATGCAAAAATTGCTAAAAATCCTATTTTTTGGAATAATCTTATTCTTCCTGACTCCTTCTTCGATGGCTACCCATATTCGAGCAGGAGAAATTACAGTGCAAAGAGTTAACTGCCAGAGTAAAACATTTGTTATTTATATTACTGGCTATGTTGATTTAATTGGTGGAGCTGAAGGTGTTTTTTTTGGAGCAGGCAGCTTAGATTTTGGCGATGGCAGCGAACCCATTGAAAACATTCGTGCGGATTCGAGGGTTACAATACTTCTTGATGAAGTGGCAATTGACAATGGAATTGGAATTACAAGGTTTAAGGTAGAGCACACTTATAGTGGCAATGGTATTTATTTTATTGGCTATCAGGAGTCGAACAGAAATGCAGGCATTGTTAATATGGACAACTCTGTTGATACCCCTTTTTACATTGAAACAATGGTGCGAATAGACGGCACCTTAGGGTGTAATATGTTTTTACCCGAAATGTTGGTACCTCCCATCGATTTTGGCTGTACAGGTGTTGCATTTTATCATAATCCGGGTGCATTTGATAGAGATGGAGACAGCCTTGCCTTTGAATTTGTAACTCCGCGTAAAGCTAAAAATACACCTGTTGATAATTATCGGGTAATGAACGACCCTGAGTTTGGAGGGTTCGAAGAAGGAACCACCAATGTGCCAGCTGGTTTAACAATAAACCCTCTTACTGGTGATTTGATTTGGAATTCCCCTGGTTTACAGGGCGAATATAATGTAGCATTTATTGTAAAAGAGTACAGAAGGCTGCAAGGCGAGTACTTTTTAATTGGGTCGGTGGTTAGAGATATGCAAATTATAGTGGATGACTGCGACAATAACAGACCAAGACTGAATTTACCCGATGATATTTGTGTAGAAGCAGGCGATAATGTAAATTTTAATGTATTTGCAACCGATGAAGATGGAGATGATGTAAAAATTGAAGTTTTTTCCGTGGTATTGTACTTTCCTGACTCACCCGCCACATATAGCCCTAATCCTGCGGTGTTCCAACCTCAACCTGGCACACTTAACTTTGATTGGAACACAACCTGCGACCAAGTACGTGAACAGCCTTATTTGGTAACCTTTAAGGTTACTGACCAACCTGACCAAGGCGTGGCTTTGGTAGAGTTTGGTACCGTCAACATTATTGTAGTTGCACCTGCACCTCAAAATTTACAATCTACGGTAAATGCAGATCGCACCATAGACCTTACATGGGATAGTTACTCGTGCAATAATGCCGAGAAAATACAAATATGGCGTAGGGTAGATACCTACCCATTGACACCTGATGAATGCGATACAGGTATGCCAGACTATGCAGGTTATACTTTAATAGACGAAGTTCCAGCTTCGGATATAAGTTATAAAGATGATAACAACGGTAATAAACTGGCTTTTGATGCCAACTACTGTTACAGATTAGTAGCGGTATTTCCTTCTCCACAAAATGGAGAGAGTTATGTATCAACAGAAACTTGTGGTATTATAAAGGCAGATGGGCCAGCCATTACACATGTAACTGTGGATAAAACAGACTTAAACGATGGAGAAATTACCATAAGTTGGCGAGGCCCGTTTGAAATTGATCAAGTATTATTTCCACCTCCTTATTCGTATGAGCTATGGCGTGGTACTGGGTTTGAAGGGGATATTGGGATAAAAGTAATGAGCCTGTCGGCCGATACTACTTTTGTGAACATAGGCTTAAACACCGCTGAATCTCCCTACCATTACACCGTAAAATTATTTGATAATAATAATACGGAGATCAGGTCAGCCCCTGCTTCTTCAGTTTATAATGAGCCAACGGCACTTACAGGTGCTATTGAGTTAAATTGGTCGGCTCATGTGCCTTGGTCAAACAATACATTTACCTACCCTTACCATTATATTTACCGAGACAGGGTAGATGCTTCAGATCCTGAAAAACTTGTTTTAATTGATAGTGTTGATGTAAACCAAGAGGGTTTCTTTTACCATGATAACGGCAGTTTTAATGGAGAAGAATTAAGCGATCAACTACTCTATTGTTATTATATACAGGTTTTTGGCACCTATGGCAATCCAAGTATAGATGCACCACAAATAAACCTTTCACAAATTATTTGCGCACAGCCCAATGATACCATCACGCCATGCCCACCGGAGCTTTTTTTAACAACGCAACCTTGTAACGAAGTATTTATTGACAGGGGCTGTAGTTTTGTTGATTACTACAACACCATAATTTGGAATAAGTCGATTGCTGTTGAGGGAGAGGATTGCGATTTAGATGATAAAATTAAGGGGTATAATATTTATTTTTCTGCTACCGGAGCAGAAGATACATTTGAGAAAATAGACTTTATAAAGGATACAGCCTACTTTCATGGAATATTAAATTCATTTGCTGGGTGCTATTACATAACGGCAGTGGACAGATCAAACAACGAAAGTATCGCAAGCAATACGGTTTGTAATGATAATTGCCCTTATTACGAACTCCCCAATATAATTACGCCTAATGGCGATGGAAAAAATGATACGTTTAGGCCATTTGATGAATTTACGGGAGGCGAAAATGGGGGCTGCCCTAGATTCGTAAATTCAGTTAAATTTATGGTGTTAAACCGATGGGGAGAGCCAATTTATACCTATGAAAGCGGTGGCGAAAATTCTGTTTTAATTAATTGGGATGGAAGAGATAATGCTGGGAGATTACTTTCCAGCGGTGTTTATTTTTATTCAGCAGAAGTAGAGTTTGAATTACGAAGGGCTCAAGACAGAAGCCAACGATTAAACGGATGGGTGCACGTGCTTTATTAGCAACAAAATATTATGTACCCCTAAAATTGTCCGACAATAAAAAACGCTCTCCAATATTTGGAGAGCGTTTTTTTACTATCTGATGAACAATAGCTCTCTGTACTTAGGCAATGGCCAATCTTCATCGTCAACAATTAGCTCAAGGCTGTCAACAGACTTACGTATTTTCTCAAAATACTTTTCTTTAATATCATCGCAGTAGGCAATGGCTTTTTTTGCCGAATCTTCAATTTTATTAACACGTTTACGCTCTTGAAGCATGGCATCTGAATCCACAATAATATTTTTAACCAATACCGATATTTTATCAATACTAGGCTTAATATGCGAATTATCCAGTCCTATGTCCTTTAAACCTTTGGCATTATCAATCAATTTATTTTGATATTTAATAGCCGTAGGTATAATATGATTCATCGCTAAATCACCCATAGAACGAGCTTCTATTTGAACTTTCATAATGTAATTCTCGTAATTAATCTCGTTTCTTGCCTCTAACTCAGGCTGCGATAATATATCAAACCTTTTGTATAAATTAATTGAATCTTTATTTAAATAGGCCGCCAAAGCTCTAGGTGTATCCTTAACATTGGCAAGTTTACGTTTCTTCGCTTCTTTAACCCAATCGTCAGAATATCCATCTCCTTCGAAACGAACACTTTTAGATTCTTTAATGTAGTCTCTTAATACATTAACCATCGCCAGTCGTTTATCATCTCCATTACCTACTTGCACATCTACTTTATCGGCAAAATCGGTTAATACATCCGCTACAATAAGGTTAAGTACAGCCATTGGTGATGCCACATTGGTATCAGAACCAACAGCCCTAAATTCAAACTTATTGCCAGTAAAGGCAAAAGGGGAGGTTCTATTTCGATCGGTATTATCAAGTATAATCGAAGGAATTTTATCAATGCCTAATTTCATATACATATTATCACCTTTCTCAACCTTTATGTTTCCGTTGTTCTCCAATTCATCTAAAACGGCAGAAAGTTGCGTGCCAATAAAAACAGACATAATTGCCGGA
This sequence comes from Cyclobacteriaceae bacterium, assembly GCA_026989535.1. Classification (GTDB taxonomy): domain Bacteria; phylum Bacteroidota; class Bacteroidia; order Cytophagales; family Cyclobacteriaceae; genus JAKISE01. The sequence continues at coordinate 1,941 of JALSJD010000060.1, read as the reverse complement.
GGAGCTTCATTGGCTCCCAATCGGTGGTCGTTGCCAGCAGAAGCAATGCTTGCTCTTAATAATTCAGCGTGTTTATGCACGGCTTTAATAGTGCAAACAAAGAAAGTTAGAAATTGCAAATTTTCTCTGGCACTACTACTGGGCTGAAATAGATTGACACCTGTATTGGTAATTAACGACCAGTTATTATGCTTTCCGTTACCATTTAAATGAGCAAATGGCTTTTCGTGAAATAATACTTTTAGCTTGTGCCGAACAGATACACGATTCATCACGTCCATCAATAATTGATTGTGGTCTGTTGCTACATTAATTTCTTCGTATAAAGGAGCTACCTCAAACTGACTCGGAGCCACTTCGTTGTGGCGTGTCATTACAGGAATGCCCAATTTAAGTGCTTCAATCTCAAAGTCTTTCATAAAATCATACACACGGCTGGGTATTGAGCCAAAATAATGATCGTCTAATTGCTGCCCACGTGCAGGGCTATGGCCAAAAACCGTACGACCACTCATCACCAAATCGGGTCGTGCATCGTGTAAGGATTTATCAATCACAAAATACTCTTGCTCGCAACCCAAAGAAGCGGTTACCTTGCTTACGCTCTTATCAAAATATTGGCAAACCCGTTGTGCCGCCTCATCAACAGCATCTACGGCTTTAAGTAAAGGGGCTTTATTATCAAGCGCCTCTCCTGTATAAGACACAAAAATGGTAGGAATACACAACGTACGACCTAAAATAAAGATGGGCGAACTCGGATCCCAAGCGGTGTAGCCACGGGCTTCAAATGTGCTACGTATTCCACCATTTGGAAAAGAAGAGGCATCGGGTTCTTGTTGCACCAAAGTGGCACCCTTTAGCTGCTCAATACCTGCTGAAGCATCAAAAAACGAATCATGTTTTTCGGCTGTGGCGCCTGTTAATGGTTGAAACCAGTGGGTATAATGGGTAATTCCTTTAGACATTGCCCACGCCTTAGCAGCCGAAGCCACGGCATTAGCAGAAGTGTCATCAATGGTATTTCCTTTTTCTATCGCCTTTTTTACCTTTTTAAAAGCTTCAGGCGATAGAGCTCGCCTCATTTTTTCCATGTCAAATGAGTTTTCGCCAAAATAATCTGAAACCTTATTCGATTCAGCTTCTGCGCGCACTACTGCCCTATTCTGAACTTCCTCGAGTGCTTTAAATCTTAAATGTGCCATTATTATTAATGATTGGGTTTATTTTTAACCCAAAATTAATATAATTTACATATTACCAATGCAAATAGGGTCTTTTTTTAACTTGAAAAAATTATTTTGTCGCAATTGCCTATTATCAAGGGTAAATAAAACATAAGCTAAGCAGTACAGTAAAAATCCACCCTCTTAGAGGTGAATATTTCCAACTCCCTAGTGTGTTAATTACTAAATTTATTTACTATTTTTCCTATCTTTTCCCTTTGTATTGTGCCTGCCTGTATTCGGCAGACAGGTTAAAATTCTCAACCGTAACGCTGCTATGCTTGCAAATTTTGCCTTGTTCAAAGCAAAAATTTAGTAAACCAATTTATGAATAAGTACAAGAATAACTCGGAGGGGTAAAACGGGGTGCAAGAATTGCCTCTGCTCGGCAGCATAAATTCAAGATAAATAAGGTTCTCAACCAGCAATTCTGAGGAGGCTGGCTGATAATGTTTCTGACTTATCTTAGGAAAGAGTTTCGGGTTAATTTTCAGTAGTTCCAAAACTGATTCAACTTCTTCAATAAAATTAACCGCAGATTTTTCTGACCATTCTCTTAGGAATTGGGACAAAATAAATTTTACAAGTTTATTTGATATTATTCATAAAAAACACACCTTTGTTGTGTGGATGCATTATTACAAAAAGCTCACCGAAAAAGGTATAAAAAAATTCTTCCTTTACTTTCAGAAAAGGATCAAAGAATAATACTTGC
>JALSJD010000059.1 GCA_026989535.1 Cyclobacteriaceae bacterium | reverse complement strand
CTCCAGCTTCCTTGGAGTGTGTTAACTCCTATTAAACCAATTATCTTATCTAAATATGGGTCATATAAATCACTAGAAAAATCTGTTGTTTTAATTTTTTTTCTTAAATACTCTACTTCGTCATGTAAGAGAATTAAGCATCTTGTAACTTCAAAAGATTTTTTATTTTGATTTTCTTCTTCTATACCAAAAGTATCCACCCAAGCATCTATAGCTATAAGACTCAAACTAGCTTTTGCTTTTTCTAACAAGTGCAATATTCGTTTGGCAGAATTTTGATTTGTACTCATATTTTCCTTATTTTAGCCTAACGCCTCATTCAGCTGATCCACTGGAAAACTGTCACGAGGGTTTTTAAAACTACAAAACTATAGCATAAACCGCTATATCCGAAGAAGCCCGACTTAAGTGGGTCAGATGTAATGACTTGTTATGTATTATTAATTCATCACGGCTCGAAATAAATGAGGTTGCTCAACTTTAAGCCATTCTTTTTCTTTTAAAGATAGCGGCTTACCTCTCTTTTTTATTATTTCATTTAATAATATCACGTCCCATTTGCTTATTCCTGAACTACTAGGAGCAGAACCAGGAAAGAAAGTACTAAGTTTTCGATTAGTATTTTCTTTCGTCATCAGAGTTTTAGCAATAACTATGTTCCATTGAGGATGAAACCGATCAGCGAGGTAAGCATCTAAAGGGGTAAATTCTTTATTATCAAGTAGTTTTGGATTATATTGCGCTAAAAATTTAATTTCATTACTGCATATACTTTTTCCATCAGCAGTGTTCGCTAACAAAAATAGGTCAGCTATTCTTTTCTTACTACTGTGGTCAGGAATAACCCCCTTTGGCTTGCTTTGTAAGGCGTGTTTATCTTTGTAGAAGTGAATATTATTTTTCAGAATCACCATTACTGAATCACAGGAAAAATCATTGCCATGCCATATATATGGGACATTAACATTCTCTGTTGAAGCTCCCGCTTTAATCAATTTTTTTAGAGCGCCTATATACTTCGTGTAGACATCATAATTCGTAAGCGTATTAGTAAGCCTACTAAGGGTAACCCTTGAAACTTTAGGTTTATGCATTAAAAGCTTATCAATAAAAGGTGAAATCGAAGTTTCTTTTAATTCATCAAGGCAATTATCAATTTTTTGTTGTGCTAAAGGCTTCTTATTGAAAAGTAGCTGGCAAGCAGGTATTTCTTGTTTTAAATTAGTTTTCTTATGAGTTATAACTGTATTTATATATTGTTCTTTTTTAGATTTAGATGTACATCCCATAACTAAAAAAGAAATTAGAAAGGCAATAAAGGTAAATTTCAAATTGTTCATATAATTGCTTATTAGTTAATATTTTTAGAATAAACTTGCTATGAGCTACTTATGCTTTTGCCTCGCAGAGACATAACGCCCCAACAAAGCGATCCGCCGAGTATTGGCACAAAGCTTATAGGATTAGCAAGACTATAACATAAGCTGCTGATTCAGAAAGGTTCCCAACTTAGGCGGGTCGCCTTTAGTTGGCTTGTTAGCTTTTATTTACTTCATACTCCTTTCCTTCCACTGTAAAGATAGTATGAATACCTTTTTTCATTAACTCATAGCCAAGATGTTTAGGGAGTTCTATTCCATCAGGAATAAATGATACGTAAATATTTATACCTCCATAGAAGCATAACCTCAGCATATATATTCCAAATTCATCAATATCAGAAAATTGATAAAAAAATACATTTTTATTTTCTCCAAGCTTCTCTTTGTTTTTTAAGTCAATTTTAGCTTTATGCTTTAAAAATTCAACTAAGTTCTTTGAGCTTTCATCTCCATGAAAAAGATAGCCAAGCATGACCTTTGTTTTGCCTTTAAATGGTTTTAAGAAATAATCTAAGTGAACTCCATAAGCAATCATTTCAAAGGAATTTAGTAATCTTTTATAATCTGGAGTACCCCATATTATTTCTAGGAACTCATTATTTTTTTTATAGATATATCTCTTTTGTTTTAAAAAAGCTTTATTTATTAGTTTTTGAGAAGTTCGCCTTATAGCGCGATCTACCTTCGTAAATTTATGCATATAGCCGATAGAGTTATTTCCGATAACTCCAGCAAGACTAACCATAAGGAATTCATCATCGTGAGATTTTTCTTGATTATGTATGTTACACGAAGGGACTGTTATTAAATTTTTTCGTAAATCAATTCCTCTAATATCTTTTTGTTCAGGAAAAATACACTTTGGTGGAACATGCTCTTTAGATGTTGCAATAGCTCCACACTTATAACAATTTTGCTTTTTCATTGATTTAAATTTGACCTGAGAGATTACACTTTTTGTAGATGCTTGTAATTTTGCTTTTGCGTCGCAGACAGCTAACGCCTCGTGAAATTGATCCACTGGAAAATTAGCACGAAGCTCTTTAAAAACTACTAAACTATAACATAATCCAATGTATCAGAAGAAGCCAGACTTAAGTGGGTCAATTTGCACGATTTGTTAGGTTTTATTAATTATTTCAGCAGCTTAGTTATTTATAAAGAGTAATAATCAAATGCTTTTTATTTGCTTTCAAATATAATTTTACCGTTCAATTCTTTATAATTTTTTAGTTCAGATGCGGGATAGTTACTATAAACAACTGTAGCATATTTTAAAAATGGAAGAATATATGTTTCTTTTTGTACAACAATCCCAAAAGCAGTCATTGCACCACCATTTGTTCGATAAACACCATAATTATTGTTTTTAATTGTAATGTTATTTATTTTTTCAAACGAATAGTCTTCATCATGGATAATTGCACCAGAATAGATAAAGGCAAAAAAGCTCCAAACAATTAAACCTAAAATTGAAAATAACTTTAGAATTAAAACAACAAATTTGTTTGATATTAAAGATATTTTTCCTTTAAACGCTACCGGTGACATAAACCAAGGAAGAACTAAAGCAAAGGCAATGACTAAATAATTAATCCTCGGACTATCAAAGCTTATATTCCCGTACTTCATATTAAGCAAGAGAATGACCATTATTCCAATTTTCAAGAAAAGAGAAGTTGTTTGTTTCATATAGTTACTTTATAAAATACGATCCTTCATATCTATACATTTTGTATGCGAAGAAAGCTATTTAGATACTCGTACTTTATGCTTTTGCGTCGCAGACACCTAACGCCTCATTCAGCTGATCCACTGGGAAATTGGCACAAAGCTCATTTAAAACAACAAAACTATAACACAATCCGTTGCCTACGAAGAAGACCTGCTTAAGTGGGTCAGATGCAATGACTTGTTAGGTTTTTTTGTTTTCATTATCTAAATCTAATTCATATTTATTCATGATTAGAGTTTTTTTATTTTCTTCAAGTTGTTTAATTAATCTATCTTTTCTTACTGACATTTCATATGCTTTTTCGTCTAATTCTTTTAATAACCGCTTTTGAGAGAACTTTAGCTGAATTATTCCAAAAACAGTTAATAACATACCAATTATAACTAGAAATACTTGCTCAGGATGTGAATTAAGTATTTTAGTGAAGTCATTGTAAGCAAGGCCTATTAAGGTTAAAAATGTTCCAAGCATGAGCACAAGTAAATAAATAATACTTACATCAAAGGATTGGTGTTCTGGTTGCTTTTTCGCATTAATTAAGTCACTTGCCGTTATTTCAATAAGACTTTGACCAGGAATATATTTATTCTTTTCAATTTTTTTTATTAAGCTATCTGCATGCTCTTGTTTTATATCCTCTAGTATTTCTTTTGCAGTTTTAGTTAATTCTATTTTGACATTATCAGACATTTTTATTTCTCCCACTCAAACGGGTAGCAACTAAAATACTTAGGGTAATTACACAAATTCCAAATAGTATTATCCCCCATATTTCATTCAAATTGCTAGCCCCGACACCTAGCCCAGTTGCAACTAAATATTCTGCTACATGAGCTAATACTCGCCAATGTGATGTTTTGTTTATGTTATTAATTGTAAGAGAATGAGCCGCATTTTTTACATGTGTATGCGTTACCTCCCTTTCCATATTATTAGCTTTTTCTAAATCAGCATAATCACAAGAGCGTTTCAATAAAGTATTTCCATAATCTACCACAGTATCACAAAACTGTTTTTGCCCTGTTTCAGTAAAACCTTGAGCTATAACATCTTGCTCGGCTATGGTTATTTGTGTGTGTGGTTCGTTATCTTGGCTCATATAAGGTTATGCTCATATCTTTAAGTTTATTAGAATACTAACATATGTCATAAATTTTGTTACTTTACTATATTATAAAAATTTCATGTGAGTTATTTTGATTGAAGGATTTTGTGGGTATGTTGTTGCCTCGCAGAGACCTAACGCTTTGTTAATAGGACAAGCGAACTTGTCATAATCTTATTATCAAGAATTCACCCTGCTTGTTCTGAACTGTACCCCATCCTTAGGACAGTTTTAGCCTCAACTTAAGAACTATTTTCTGTTTATAATTGTTACATGAGGAAACAGAAAATGAGTAAAAAACGAAG
>JALSJD010000058.1 GCA_026989535.1 Cyclobacteriaceae bacterium | reverse complement strand
AAACCAACGCAATAGATGGAGATTTTCAATGAATCCCAAAGGAAAACCCAGTAAAAAGCAACCTTTAGGATTTAAAACCCTTAAATTAACCCGTTAGTTTTTCGGTTTTGAAACCCTAAATCTTACTCTTTATTGGGTTTCTGTGAAAGGTAGGATTAATCGGGTTCAGGTTAATAACTTTTCATTTAATTCTTGTTCTGAGTCAAAGTTTATTTCACTTAACAAATTTTCTTCGATGGCTTTCTAGAACCTTTCAATCTTACCATTTGTTTTGAGGTCTATAAGTGAAGAATAGCTATCAGATGCTGTATTATATAGAACTTAGCCCTTTAATCATATCTTTATTGGGTGGGATTGCAGCAGTATATAAAATATTCATTACAACAAAGGAGGTGCAATTGAGAACCTAATGCCTTTCCTTTGCGTCTAGTGCCTTTGCAGTTTCTTTTTTTATGTCAACAAAATCAGCTCATACCGCCTTTATTAAATCCAAAGCCAAAGAACTAGGGTTTATCTCTTGCGGTATTGCTAGGGCAGAGCACTTGGCAGACATTGCGCCACAATTAGAAAATTGGTTAGCTAAAAACAACCATGGTCACATGAGTTATATGGCCAATCATTTCGATAAAAGGCTAGATCCTACCAAACTGGTGCCTGGGGCAAAATCAGTTATTTCGTTGGCCTATAATTATTATCCAATTAAGGATTTAGCCAAAAATAATTCCTACAAAATTGCCAAGTATGCTTATGGCGAAGACTATCATTTTGTGATTAAAGATAAGCTCAAGGAGTTTTTTGCAGCTATTGAAGAAGAAGTTGGCGCCATTGAAGGGCGCATATTTACCGATTCTGCCCCAGTTATGGAACGCCAATGGGCCGCTCGAAGCGGCTTAGGCTGGCTAGGCAAGCACTCGCTTTTGCTCACCAAGCAAAAAGGCAGTTTCTTTTTTTTAGCTGAAATTATCTTGGATTTGGAACTGGACTACGATAGCCCCATCGCCAACCATTGTGGCACTTGCACCGCCTGTGTGGATGCCTGCCCAACAGAGGCTATTACCAAAGCAGGTGTGGTAGATGGCAGCCGATGCATTTCGTATTTTACCATTGAGCTAAAAGATGAGTTGCCCACATCGATGAAAGGAAAATTTGAAGATTGGATGTTCGGTTGCGATATCTGCCAAGATGTATGCCCTTGGAACCGTTTTTCAGTAGCACATAGCGAACCACGGTTTACGCCCCACCCAGCACTTAAAGGGCTAACCAAAAATGATTGGCAGGAGCTAACTCACGAAGTGTTTAGTAAAGTATTTCAAAAATCAGCGGTAAAGCGCACTAAGTTTAGTGGATTGAAGCGAAATATTGAGTTTTTGAAGTAACTTATTTCTGATGTATTTACAGCAATATTACTATATAATGATTTTATAAAAAGCATAATTAATAAAATATTGCTTTTTGCAAGAGCATTTTACTGTATATTTGCTTACAAAAAAAGCAATTATGGATAATCTTCTTTCTAAATCGCAACTAAAGATTAAAAACGTTACTACTCATTTTAAGCGTTACTTATTTAGTAAAATCAATACAAAAAATAAGCTTATTGCCATTTTAGGGGCTCGGGGTGTAGGTAAAACAACACTATTATTGCAATTAGCAAAACAGCAACATCTAAAGGTAATGTACATTGCATTGGATGATTTGTTTTTTACAAGAAACACCTTATATGAATTGGCAGAAGAGTTTCAACAGTATGGAGGTAAGCTGTTACTTTTAGACGAAGTTCACAAATACCCCAATTGGTCAAGAGAAATTAAATTGATTTATGATGATTTTCCTGATTTGAAGGTGATTTTTACATCCTCATCTATCTTAGATATTTATAGAGGAGAATCTGATTTAAGCAGGCGTGCAGTTAGTTACAACCTTAGTGCTCTTTCTTTTCGAGAATATTTATTGTTTTATGAAAAAATAGCCTTGCCCGTACTAGAGTTGAATGAAATACTAACAAACCATTCAGCGTTAAGTTTAGGGCTACTTAAAAAAATAAAACCCATCCCCTATTTCAAGGAGTTTTTAAAGGTAGGTGCATACCCTTATTACAAAAAACACAAAATAGATTATTACCAGCAGATAAAAAACACAGTTAATCTGATTTTAGATGTTGACCTTCAAGCAGTTCTTCCCATTGATTATAATAATGTAGCTAAATTCAAACGACTATTATATGTAATTGCCACCAATGTTCCTTTCGTACCCAACATTGCCAAACTAAGCAAGCAAATTAACATTAATAGAAATACCTTGGTGCAGGCATTGCAATTATTAGAAAAAGCAGAATTAATACACGCTTTGTACAAGGAGAGCAATAGTGTTAGTGTGCTTAATAAGCCCAATAAAATATGGCTAAGAAACACCAATTTAAGTTATGCAATTTCTTCTGAGGAGGTGAACTCTGGTAATATTAGAGAAACTTTTTTTATTCAACACCTAAACACTTTCCATAAACTTGCACTGCCTGCAAAAGGTGATTTTATAATAGATGAAACCTACACATTCGAAATTGGGGGAAAAAATAAATCACAAAAACAAATCCAAGGGATTTCTAATTCCTATGTTGTTAAAGACAATATTGAAACTGGAGCGTTGAATACCATCCCATTATGGTTATTTGGCCTGATGTATTAATAGAGGTTTTCCTTGAGCTAAGCAATTTTTAACCAAAACTACCATATCCCTTTGCGTACATTGTGTCTCCTCTGTACCCTTTGCGATTAAATTAATACCCATAAAAAAACCCGATTAAATTAATAACCAGGTGTAAATTGTTAAACTATATTTTTTACGTTGCAATCACAAAACAGCGATCTAAAATTGGCCTATATGATCTGCCAAATGATCGGTAACACCAGCGTTTGAGTATTTTAATTTCTCTTAAAACCAAGTTGTCAATCGCTTTTAATAGCTCTTTCTCGAAGAGCACTAAATCGAAGCTCACCTTTTTAAGGATTTTTTTTACATATTCTAGCATAAATTATTAATTAAATTCAAGAACATTCCCCTTTAAACAATCCATTCACACCTGTCGCTTTGCTAACCGCTAAAGTTTTAGTGGTTGCAACCAAGCTAGGTGGGCTTCTCGTAAAAGGAAATGAAAAGTTACAGTTTTTTATAATCAAATCAAAGAAAATTTTATAATCAGTTGCCACAGTTTCAAACCTGTCTTGCATATTTGTGGTTGCTATTATATACGTATGAAATACACAACGGTTACATTTTTATTTTTTGCCTCTCTCTTGGTAAAAGGGCAAGATTTAAGCATTCAATTGGGCAGTAGTACCATTGGGCAAAATCAGGCCTACACCATCTCCATTGTATCTAAAAATGGCAATATAAAGTCGTACGATAAATTTCCTGCTATTGAAGGATTTCGAAAATTAGGCACGTCTTCCTCAAGCCAAACCAATATTGTAAATGGGCGAGTTTCCTCTACCCATAGCATTATCATGAATTATAGTGCTTCGAGTAAAGGCACGTTTACCTTGCCTCCATTCGAAATTAATGTAAACGGCTATTTACTTAAATCCCTAGGAGCTACCATTACGGTTAAAGAAGCTGTGCAGCAGCAACATAATAATTATAGCGACCCGTTCGATAGTTTTTTTGGAAGAAGGCGAAGTGCTCCTGCCGAATTTGTAGATATTAAGGAAGATGCCTTTTTTGCGTTATCTACAGATAAAAAAGAGGTGTATGTGGGGGAGGGTTTTACCACCACCCTTGCCTTTTATGTGGCCGAAGCCAACCGAGCACCCTTGCAATTTTATGATTTAGGCAGGCAATTAGGCGAAATTTTAAAAATGGTAAAACCCGCCAGTTGTTGGGAAGAAAATTTTAGCATTGAGCAAATAAACGGACAGCGAGTAACCATAAATGGCAAAAACTACACCCAGTACAAAGTATATCAGGGTGCTTTCTATCCCCTTAATAACGAAGACATCGTTTTTCCTTCGGTGGGCTTGGAGATGATTAAATACAAGGTAGCAAAAAACCCTTCCTTTTTTGGACAAAACAGGCAAGAGAGCCTTAAAAAATTTAGAAGCAAAACAGTTACGGTTAAAGTAAAAGACTTGCCTCCTCATCCTTTTAAAGACAAAGTGGCGGTAGGTAATTTTAAACTCAGAGAAAAGATTGATAAAACGGAGTTAAATACAGGCGAAAGCTTTAATTACGATTTTAATATTTATGGAGAGGGCAATATAGCAGGCATCACAGTTCCCACTATTTCCGAATCAGAAAATTTGGAATTATACCCACCTAATACCAGCCAACAAATAAACCGTTCGGGCAATCGAGTAACAGGTACCAAAGCATTTGATTACTACGGAATACCCAAAGAGCCAGGCACTTATAAGTTAGGAGATCATTTTCAGTGGATATTTTTTAACCTAAGAAAAGATAATTATGACACGTTAAAATCGAACGTAGTGCTTACTGTTACGGGTGAAAGCCGCAAAAATGAATCCATTATTTCTAATGATTTGGGCTCGTTTTACGACCTCATTGAGGTAGAAAGTAATGAATTTATGTATCAAAATGACTGGCCTATCCTTAGAATTGCGATGAATGTCTTTATTTTGTTGGTGATAAGCTTCTCAGCTTTTTTGATTTATAAATTGAGAGGATAAGTTAATACCTTAACATACGCAAAGAATAACGTTTATGCTTTTTTGTGCCTTCGAGCCTTTGTGCCCAATATTATGAGCAATACACTAGGAACAATCTTTAAAATAACCTCCTTTGGAGAATCGCACGGCTCTTCCATAGGCGTGGTGATTGACGGCTGCCCAGCAGGTGTAGCTATTAACAGCGAATTTATTCAATCCGAATTACTCAGAAGGCGACCCGGCCAATCTAACATTACTACGGCTCGTGACGAGTCGGAAACCTTTGAAATTATTTCGGGCGTGTTCGAGGGTAAATCTACAGGTGCACCTATCGCCATTATAATTGCCAATAGCGATGCCCGTTCAAAGGATTACGACCATAATGTAAAAGTGTATCGCCCATCGCACGCTGATTATACCTATCAAGAAAAATATGGCCACCGTGACCACCGTGGAGGAGGCAGAACTTCGGCCCGCATTACCGCAGGTTGGGTGGCAGCTGGAGCCATTGCCAAGCAAGTGCTTGCTTACAAAAAAATAAAGGTACAGGCCTATGTGAGCCAAGCAGGTACAATAAAATTAGAAACACCTTATACGGCCTTAGATTTAAGCCAAACCGAAAGCAATATCGTGCGTTGCCCCGAGCCAATAGTAGCCGATAAAATGATTGCCCTTATTGAGCAAACCAAAAAAGAAGGTGATACCATTGGTGGCGTTATTACCTGTGTGGCAACCTCAATGTCCGTAGGATTGGGCGAACCTGTTTTTGATAAACTACACGCTGCTTTAGGGCACGCTATGTTCTCTATAAATGCGGTAAAAGGCGTAGAGTTTGGTAGTGGGTTTGCAGGAGCCACCATGAAAGGCTCAGAACATAACGATGTGTTTTTAGCAGGAGATAAAATCACGACAAAAACAAACCACTCTGGAGGCATACAAGGTGGCATTTCCAATGGGGAGGATGTGGTGATTAGAGTAGCCTTTAAACCGGTAGCCACCATTATGAAAGAACAACCAACCGTGGATGAGCTTGGCAATGCCGCTACCATCAAAGGCAAGGGTCGCCACGACCCCTGTGTAGTGCCTCGGGCAGTACCCATTGTAGAGTCAATGGCAGCCATTGTGCTTGCCGACTTTGTATTAAGAGCGCAATCCACTACTTTGGAGAGGTAAAAACTTATTTTTATAATTAATAATCGAATAATGAAAAAAATGTCTTTAGTGGCCAAAATTGGTCTTGGAATGATCATAGGAGTAGCCATTGGCGTTGTGGCTATATTTTTTAATGGAAATGAATTTGTACTCGATTGGATAAAGCCTTTCGGTACCATTTTCGTGAGTATGCTTAAGCTTATTGCCATCCCGTTAATATTAGTTTCGTTAATAGATGGCATTTCTAATATGACGGATACCTCCAAACTATCGCGCATTGGAGGTAAAACGTTGGGGCTTTATTTAACAACCACTGTATTGGCCATTGCCTTTGCACTTTTAATTGCCAATGTGATTAACCCCGGGTCGTATTTGCCCGATGAAAAAAGACTTGAATTAAAAGAAAAATTTGCCAAAGATGCGATGGTAAAACAGGACAAAGCTTCTGATGTGAAAGAGTCACGCCCATTACAAGTAATGGAAGATATTGTTCCTTCCAACTTGTTTCAAGCCTTGAGTACCAATGGTAAAATGTTGCAGGTAATTTTCTTCGCCTTCTTATTTGGCATTGCAATGGTTATGAGTAATCAAGAAATTGTAGCTCCTGTTAAGAGTTTCTTTAAAGGGGTGAATAATGTCATCCTTAATATTGTAGATATTATTATGAAATATGCCCCCATTGGGGTGGCTGCTCTTATTGCTGGCCTTATTGTAGATGTAGCAGGAGATGACCCTGCAGGGGCATTAGACCTGTTTAAAGCCTTGGGCATTTATGGGTTAAGTGTAGTATTTGGCTTAACCTTTATGATTTTTGTATTCTACCCTGTAATTATTACAAGTTTTACTAAAATAAAATACCGAGATTTTTTCAAAGCGATTTTCCCTGCTCAATTATTAGCTTTTTCTACCAGTTCGAGTGCGGCAACCTTGCCTTTAACAATGGAAAGGGTAGAACACAATTTAGGTGTATCCGAAGAAGTAACAAGCTTTGTGCTGCCAATGGGGGCTACCGTTAATATGGATGGCACCAGTATTCATCAAGCCATTTCGGCTGTGTTTATTGCCGTAGCTTTTGGCCACGACTTAACCCTAATGGATCAATTAACCATTGTGGTTACGGCTACGCTTTCATCCATTGGGGCAGCAGCCGTACCCGGTGCCGGGCTTATTATGCTGGTAATAGTACTTGGTTCTATTGGCGTTGACCCAGCAGGCTTAGCTTTAATTATTGCATTGGATAGACCATTGGATATGCTGCGCACGGTTGTAAATGTTACAGGCGATGCCACGGTGGCTACTTTAGTAGCTAGCAGCGAGGGCGAGCTTAATCATATTCCAGAGAATGTTAAATAGGTTAAAGATTGCATTTATTACTTTCTTTTTTGTTTTAAAAATGGGCAGTGCCCATGCGCAAGAGATAGATACGCTTGTGTATAAAGGCATTTCAATTATTTCGCATAATAAAGTTTTGGGTAAAGAGATTATTCAAGAACTTTCAGGCATAGAATATACAGGTATTGGTAATGCTTTTTATATAATTCCACAATCTAAGGAGAGGGGGCATATCTTTTTAAGCACTATTCAATTTTCTAATGCAGGATTAGAAATCGTTTTTGACAGCATCCTCTATTTAAACCAAAACCTTTTGGAGGCAGAATCGATTCGGGTTAACCCCAAAGACCAACAAGTTTATATTGCGGAGGAAGGGAATGGCACCTCCTATATTTATCGAATAAATTCAAAAAACGCATTAGAAGTAGTGTACACATCAACCACTAAACAAAGGCATAACCGAGGATATGAAGGCCTATGTTTTAGCCCCGATGGAGCCATTATGTATATGGGTTTGGAGCGGCCAAATTCTGGCAGTATCACAAATATAATTGCCTATAATTTGGCTACAAAAAATGAGAAGGTCTATAATTACACCTTAGATGTATTGCCCAACGACAAACGTGCCGATAATGGAATTACCGAACTATTAACGCTGAATGATTCTACCCTTTTAGTAGTTGAACGTGCCTTTTTAGGGCCTAAAAACGGTAATTCTGTGCGAGTGTATAAGGTCCTCATTTCTGCCAATAGTAATGAAATTATAAAAGTAAAATTACTAACCAATTTTAGTGCATCGCCCAAAATTGATAATATAGAAGGGGTTTGTTGGAGTGCTTCTGGCAAAGAACTCCTCTTTATTTCGGATAATAACGGCAACTCCTACCAGCAAACGTTGCTTATTAGTATGAAAGTTGAATAGATGGGTTATGCAGTCATGTCTGCGTGCCGCAACACCAGCACTTCGCACAGGTGTGTTCTTGGCTATGTCTGTATCCAGAGGCATAAAATGAATGATAAATTCGATTAACGTCCGCCAATTGGCGAAGTAAGATCAAACTTATGGGAACCTCTATTAATTCATTTCTTTCAAAAAACAAAAAGAAACAATGAGTTGCAAGAGGGCGGAGCGTTAAAAAAATGTTTGGTAAACATTTTTAGCGATCGAGCCAGCTTGCAGGGTTGCTTTTTGAATAGCCAAAGCTATTGAAAAAAAATATAACGCACGCAAATCGTTGTTTATCTTTGTTCCCGTAGGTTTTTTCCCGATTTTATCGGGACTGCTCCTAATTTTCTCATAGTATCCCGACCTGCCTGCCCTCCGTACAAGACTTCGGAAGGCGGGTAGTATTTCAAAAATTAGAATTGCCTGCAAAGCACTATGAAAATTTTGATGCGAATGAATTAATAGAGATTCCCTTATAAAGATGAAAATGGAGGTCTCTTTGTGTGTAACAGACTTATTATTGTATTTTTATAACTTATTCCATTGTTATTGCACTATTTACTAATGAAAAAGCCCATTATTATCTTCACCGCATTGCTTGTTATCCTATTCGGAATTCTACTTACCCTCCCTTATTTTTTTAAGGACGACATAAAGGCCGCTATTGATAAAGAATTAGCAGCCTCGGTAAATGCCGATATTAATTTTGATGTGGACAATTTCAACGTTTCGTTATTTCCACATTTCCCTAACCTCACAGTAGGTATTCAAGATTTTTCTGTGGTAGGCAGAGACGACTTCGCAGGTAAAGTGTTGTTTTCTACACAAAATTTTGAAGTAGTGATTAACCTTAAAAAAATCATTTTTGATGACCAAATGAGTGTACAAGCCATACTGTTAGACCACCCTGTAATTTGGATAAAAGTACTCGCTAGCGGTAAAGCCAATTATGATATTGCTATGCCAAGCGAAGAACCTGTTGAAGAGGTAGAAGTTGAAGAAGCCTCAGAACCGTTTAGCATGAGTATTGAAAAATGGCAAATTATTGGGGGTGATATTACCTACGATGATGAAACTATTCCCTTTTTAATGGAAATTAAAGAACTAAACCATACCGGGTCGGGTGATTTTTCTTTAACCGTGTTTGACATGCTTATGCAAACGGATGCTATGCTTGCCACCATAAGCTATGATGGGGTTACTTATATGAAAAACAAAAAGCTAACCGCTGATATGGGGTTAGCTATGAATATGGATCAAATGAAATTTACGTTTAAAGACAATGTGTTTAAGCTAAACGATTTTGCTATGGGTATGAATGGGTGGTTTAGTATGCCCGAAGATGGCTATGATATGGATTTGAGTATCACTTCTAAAAATAACAGCTTTAAAAGTATTTTATCTTTGGTGCCTGCCTTGTATGCTACCGATTTTGAAGGCTTGTCAGCCTCCGGTGCAGTTGATTTTAGCACTACATTAAAAGGGATTTATAATGATAATCGAATGCCTGCCTTTAATATAGGTTTGGGCATTAAAGAGGGTCGTTTTCAATACCCCGATTTACCAGCAGCAGTTGATAATGTGCAACTAAAAATAGTGATTGACAACAAAGATGGTAATATTGACAACACCAACATTAACATCAGCCGGTTTCATATCGAATTGGGCAAAAACCCGATTGATGCCACACTAAAAATTGCCAATTTAGTTGATTATCCTATTGACCTTAATGCCTCTGCCAAAATAGATTTTGCAGATATGATGCAGCTATTCCCGATGGAAGGCGTGGAGTTAAAGGGCATATTGGATGCAAACATCCAAGCCAAAGGTGTGTATGATACGCTTACTTCTACCATACCCGCCAGCGGCTCTTTTAACCTATCCAATTTTTATTATTCAGATACCGAATACCTGCCTCAAGGAATGAGTATTTCTACAGCCAAGGCAAGCTTTAATCCTGAGAATATGAGCTTGGATGCGTTTGAATCTAACATAGGTGCAAGCGATTTTTCGGCTACAGGCAAGCTAACCAATTACATTAATTATGCGCTGTTTCCTAACGAAATATTATCGGGAAATTTAAACCTCACCTCTACTAATATTTTGGTGGACGAGTTTATGACAACTGCCGAAACTGAAGAAGAAATAGCAGTTGACACAACCTCCGCCAAGGAGGAAAACTATGATATGGCCGTGCCTGCCAATATTGATTTTATAATGAATACCAACTTAAAGAAAATAGAGTACGATGGGTTGCTGCTTACAGAGGCCAAAGGCTCGCTCATTATAAAGGATGGTATCCTTTATATGAAAGACTTAAGTACTAAAACATTAGGCGGCAAAATCGTATTTAATGGCATTTACGACACCAAAGAGCCAACCAAACCCAAATTTGATATGGATTTTGGTATTCAAAACATCTCAATTCCAGCATCGTTTAAGGCGTTTAACACCGTACAGAAATTAGCACCCATTGCCGAAAATATGCAAGGTAATTTAACTACTAACTTTAGTATGCGTGGAGATTTAGATAAAGAGTTAATGCCGATTAATGAAACGGTAAATGGAGGAGGTCTTTTAAAAATAGCCTCTGCAAAAATAGCAGGCGGAAAATTTGTAACCGCACTAAGCAAGTTTACCAGCAAAGGAGCCAAAGAGGAAATGGCACTTAAAGATATTAAAATGCAGGTTATTATTGAAAATGGGGCAGTTAATGTAGCTCCTTTTGATGTGATTATTGATGGCAATAAATCAACCATTTCGGGCAGTACAAGCCTTGAAGGTAACCTTGATTATAAAATAGCTACCAGCATACCTGCAGGGCAATTGGGAGCGCAAGCCAATGCAGCACTTAATAAATTAATGGGCAGCACAGAAGAAGCTTCTTCTGAAATAAAGCTAAACTTAGGCGTAACAGGGCTTTACGATAACCCCAAAATTAGCTTGCTAGGTTCTGATATGAAAGAGGCTGCAAAAGAGCAAGTAGTAAAGGCTGTAGTTGATAAGGCAGCAGAGCTGGCTAAGGAGAAACTAGGGGTAGATGTACCAACCTCTAAAGAAGACCTAAACAGGGAAGCTAGAGAGAAAGCTGATAAACTGTTAGCCGATGCACAAAAACAAGCCGACCAAGTAAAGGCCGAAGCTAAAAAAGCGGCAGCACAAATTAGGGAAGAAGCTAAAAAGCAACGTGATGCTTTATTAAAGGAAGCTGGGAGCAATTTTTTAAAACAACAAGGAGCTAAAGTAGCGGGTAAAAAACTGGTGGACGAAGCCGATAAAAAAGCGGACTTGGTAGAAACCGAAGGCAATAAAAAAGCCGATGCTATAATGGCAAAAGCAAGGGCGCAGGCAGATGCTGTTTTGGAGAAAGGAGATTAAATCCCCTTGTGTTTATTGATTTAAATATGAGTCCACTCCGAAAATAGGCAATTTTCACAAAAAGAGTTGTTTTGGATGTTTTCGGAATGGACTCAATCTTATTTTTTAAATTTCGCTCTTAGAATGGCCCTAATTACTAATGGGTACCTTATGCAAAATAGCATCAATCACATCATGGGTAGTTACCCCATCGGCTTCGGCTTCGTAGTTTAAAATAATTCGGTGGTTTAAAATATCTGGAGCCACTTCTTTTACATCTTCGGGCAATACATAGTTGCGCTTATTAAAGAAGGCCACTACTTTGGCTGCTAAATTCATATTAATGGTTGCTCGTGGCGAAGCCCCAAATTGAATATATTGTGCTTCATTGTCTAGTCCGTAAGATGCTGGCTCACGGGTAGCATATACTAACTCAATAATATAATTTTCAATCGATTCATTTAGGCTCACTTGATTCACCGCTTCACGAATCTCAAAAATATCTTCTTTGGTAAGAATTGTGTTTACCTCAGAGCTAAAAGTAAGGTTCGACATCCTTCGCATTACTTCCAGCTCTTCTGCTTTGGAGGGGTAGTCCACGTGTACTTTCATCATAAATCGATCGATTTGTGCTTCGGGTAGTGGGTATGTACCTTCCTGATCAACAGGGTTTTGCGTAGCCAACACTAAAAAAGGCCTGTCTAACGGATAGGTAGTTTCGCCAATGGTTACTTGTTTTTCCTGCATCGATTCGAGCAAAGCCGACTGTACCTTAGCAGGAGATCGGTTAACTTCATCGGCCAAAATTAAATTGGCAAATACAGGGCCTTTTTTTACTTCAAAGCTGCCTTCCTTTTGGTTGTAAATCATGGTACCCACTAAATCGGCTGGCAAAAGATCTGGCGTAAACTGAATACGTTGAAAATCCAAGTGTAGCACTTTGGCCAACGTGCTTACCGTTAATGTTTTGGCTATCCCAGGTACTCCTTCTAATAAAATATGGCCATTAGAGAACAAACCCACCAATAAGCGGTTAATCATATGTTCTTGCCCAACTACCACTTTGCCAATTTCGGCAAATACCTTTTTTATTTTATCTTGGAGAACAGATGTTTTATCTGCGTTTTCTTCTTTTTGTAGTTCAATCATTGCTATCAAAATTGATTTTGCGTTTTCAAACGCAATTATAAAGAATTGAAATGAATTTTTAACAAGATATTTTTTTTTGGATGATAGGCTACGTAAAAGGTAGAATTAATCGGCTTTAGGCTGAAAAACAACATGTATATGCAACAGTATTTTGCGACAAACGAATAATTGTTAATAATATCTATTTTGTTCTTAGTTTTTTATATTTACTTTTAGATAATTGATTTGAAAAAGCTTAACAAATTCCATAAGTGGTTTGGTATTTGTACTTTAGCCTAATAAACACCTAAATGAAACACTTTTTTTCTGGTCTTGTTCTTATTATTTTGTGCATATCTGCATTTGGGCAAAATGTAAATGTAAATAAAGAAGCATATAAAAGATATGTAGATATTGATAAATATAACCAACCATTGGAGGGCTATATTATACTTAATAACGGTAAAAAAGAGAAGCTTGATATAAAATACGAAGAGCCATATATGCTTTTAGACGCTCAACTACCCCTTATTACTTATAAGAAAAAGAATAAAGAAAAACCTTTTTTAAAAAGTAAATTAGCTGGCTTTTATGTAAACAACCGGTTGTATGTGCGTGAATTTTTTGAAGAAGATAGCAGTAGATGGGTAATGGTGGTACGTGAAGGTGCCATAAGAGAAAGTATTGTACTAGTACCTAATATTCCTTATGATCGACCTGAGTATTATTCTGTTAATCGGCTAGTTACTAATACAATTACACTCAAAGCATTCTTTGTTGGTCGCTTAGCCATCAATTTTGGGCTTAATATGAGTTCAATGATTTTTGATTACGCACAACTTAATAAAAAAGTACGTGATGCCGAAGAAGGCTATAAATTTCTTAATTACCAGCAAATTATAGCACGCTATAATATGTGGTTTAATAGCAAAAATCCCGATGCAATCTACTATATGCTTCCTCGGCCTGATTACCAAAGGTTTATTGATAATTAAGCTACGTTTATAAGGATAGTTTTCTTTGGTGATAATTGTGATTTTTAGAAATGAGTCCACTCCGAAAACACCCAAAACCCAAAAAGTCTCTTTTTGTAAAAATTGCCTGTTTTTGGAGTGGACTCAGAAATATTTAGGACACCTCTATTAATTGATTTTTTCCTCTGTTAGAAATAAAGTGCTTAGATGCAAGGCAGAATCGACAAAGAAGGCTGGTTGCCTTTTTGTCGATTATAACGAAGCAGATAAGTGCTTTAATCTAACCCAAGGGGGCTTTTTATGAGGATCGTGCGCTTCGTTGTGCTTTCTAGTCAGGCAACCAGCCTGCCTTCGAAACCACGCCTCGATCAAAAACCTCAGAAAAAGCCAGAGGGTACAAGCAATTAATAGAGGTGTCCTTTACTTATAGACGGACACTAAAGTACCCAAATGTGGGGCAGAAACTGTTACCCCAATAAATCACCAATATCCTCCTTGCTAAGGTTTTTTACAAAACTATTATCGGTTGTTATCAAATCTTTCGCCAGTTTAAGTTTACGGCTTTGCAATTCAAGAATTTTTTCTTCTACTGTGTTTTTGGTAATAAACTTATAGGTAAAAACTTTCTTTTTCTGCCCAATTCGGTGGGCTCGGTCAATGGCTTGGGCTTCCACAGCCGGGTTCCACCAGGGATCTAATAAAAACACATAATCGGCTTCGGTTAGGTTTAAGCCTAACCCACCTGCTTTTATCGAAATCAAAAAGATTTTAACCTCCTCATTTTCTTGAAATCGCTCTACTTGTGCTTGTCTGTTTTTTGTAGCTCCATCTAAATAACAATAGTCAAGTCCTCTGGCCTCAATAAGGTTTTTAACAATAGTTAAATGCTTAACAAACTGGCTAAATATTAAAATTTTATGACCTTCAGACAAGGTGTTGGTAAGCATATGCATCATATCATCCAGCTTACCAGAGTCTCCCACATAATCAGGGTCGGCCATTTTGGGGTGGTTGGCAATAAGCCTAAGTTTTGTGAGGCCTTGCAACAAAATCATTTTCGATTTACCCACCCCATACTCATCTATATGCGAAAGAATCTCATTTCGATACATATTCTTGGTCTCCTCATACATTTCTGCCTGAAGGGCTGTCATAGTGGAATAGTGAATATTTTCTACTTTTTTGGGCAAATCTTTGGCCACCTGCGATTTATGCCTTCGCATAATAAAGGGCTTAATTAAGCTGTAAAGCTTATTTGATTTATCCTCATTATTTTGCTTTTCAATAGGAATTTGGAATTGTTTTTTAAAAAAATTTTGATGCCCCAACAAACCGGGATTAATAAAACTCATTTGCGACCAAAGATCCATCGTGCTATTTTCGATAGGCGTACCTGTTAAAATAAGCCGATAGTTAGCATGCAGCTCACGCACCGCTTTTGATATATTAGAGGCAGGGTTTTTAATGGCTTGCGACTCATCCAAAATAATGTAATGAAATTTATATTTGATAAGCATCTCAAGGTCTCTCCTGATAATACCATACGATGTAATCACCAAATCGTAGCCTTTAAACTGGCCAATATCTTTGGTTCTATTAACACCCGTATAATTAAATACTCGTAAATTAGGGGTAAACTTTTTGGCTTCTTTTTGCCAGTTATATACCAACGAAGTAGGCATTACCAATAATGATGCGAATGAGGCTCCTCCTTCTTTTTGCGATTGTAAAAGAGCTAAGGTTTGTACTGTTTTACCTAAGCCCATGTCATCGGCCAAACAACCACCCAAATTATATTGATTTAAAAATTGAAGCCAATCATATCCTGCTTTTTGATAAGGCCTTAGTGTGCCTTTGAACTTTTCAGGCATCGGGTGGTCATCAATTTTATTAAAATTACGTAATTGACGAAGCTTCTTATTCATTATCACTTTAGAGTGCTCTACATTTTCTAACTCGTGTACCAAAGCCAGGTGATGCTTTTTAAGAATAGGGCTATCATCGGCATTGTTTTCAGAAAAATAGAATAACTCCGAGTAATCTTGCAACCAACTAGCCGGTATTACGGCAATTTCTCCATTGGGTAATTTAATTTCGTTCCTCCCTTTTAAAACAAGCTTTCTAAGCTCCTGAAATGGGATTTCGTACTCGCCAAATAAAATAATGGCTTTAATATCAAACCAATCAATATTCTCATTAATATCAATTTTAATACTGGACTTGCCTATAAAATATTTTTGGGCGCTCGTTTGCTTTTGTATAAGTTCAATCTGTTGTTCGGTTAGTTTAGCCCTGTTTGTTTGAATCCAGTCAAAAGCTTTTCCTGCTAATAAAACCCCTTTGCCATCGGTTAGGTCAAGATGTAAACTTTTTATAAAATTAATAAACTCAGTTTCAACCTTTAAGTTTCTTGCAATCCGATTAAATATATAAGAGTTCTCTGTTTTCTCTACATTTACCACCACCTCGTTTTTATCGGATGGGCGTATTTTTGTTCCATCATAGTTAAATACAAAGCTAAAAACGAACTTTTGAATATCAATGCCCTTTTCGGTATCGCCATTATCAAGCATTAAACTATGCTGCAGCTGTGCCAATGGCGAAAAAGTTAATTGCCCCTTTGGGGTAATATGTTTCGTGTTTATCTCAAAACCCTTGGCATACACATCAAATTGGGCTACCAACGGAGCGATAAATTTCCGGTAGTATGTATCTTCCACTTTTTGTGGAATAAGGATGAATTTTTTATTTAAAAACGGCCTTATTTTGGCTCCATCAATGTTTTTTTGAAACGAAAAAATCCTTCCCTCAACCACCAACCATGCAGGCTCATCACTTAAAATATAGCCGCCCTTGTATTGAAAATCTATTTTTTGATTCTTGTATTTAATAGTAGGAAAGTAGTGCGTATTATCCTCATTTCGTCTAAAATGAAAAAGTACGGTAGCCTTTTCGGGCATTACTTCTAATTTGCGCCAAGTGGGCTCTCCATCATTACCCATTTCGAATACATACTTACCAATAAGCAGAGGGAGTATTTTCGACCTAATATTTTGAATGTAAATTTCTATTTGGGATTGTAATCCTTTATTTCCTTTTTCTTTATCAAATATTTTAGGAAAAAAATCGCTTGGTTTTGTAATAACTGAAGCATACTTTTTTACAATGGCCTCTTGTTGCATCGCATCCATTAGGCGGATTAACTCAAAATCACTTTCATTTAAGCCTGAAGAAAACTCCTTGGCGTTTAAGGAAGAAATGTTTTGATTTTGCAGGGTTAGTTGCCCCTTATCATCCACTTTTACCACAAAAGATTCAAAGAGGAAGCCGAGATACTCGTGTTTAAAAATCGAGTAAATAATTTGAAACTTGTCTTCGGTAGAAATATTCATTTTTTATAAAGGGACAACTTACAAAGTAATACCTATTGGTTTTGCTAGACAAGAAAAAAGAATATGATTTATATCAGTTAACTTGCTAAAATCATTTGTATAAGGTATATTTAATGTGCGGTTCAGTTAACACAACCGAACCCAAACTATGGTTAAAAGGGCTTCATCCTGATGGTTATCGGGATTATGCCACACCAACCCAAAGGCGAGCAACACTCGCCTTTGGTGGTTTATAAAGTTTTACATTAGTGCCAGCCTAGCCAACAAGGCTGGCTTACCGCTTTAGGGAATCGCTCAATTTAGGTAATAAAGAAAATCGGGGCTAACATTTGCTAAAACAACCTAGGAGGATAGGGCCAAATTCTAACATTTGCGCTTTTGGTTAACTCCGCCAAATCTTCAATTTAAAGCCCTACGCAGTTTAGTGTGGCGCTATGCTAAAAATGCCACGATTGTTTTCTTTTCACATTTTTCATTTTCGCATTTCATATTTCCTATTAACTTATACCTTTGCCCCCTATGGCAAAAAATGACGACAATCTTTTAAAAAAAATCGTTTCTCACTCTAAAGAGTACGGGTTTATTTTTCCTTCAAGCGAAATTTACGATGGCTTGGCTGCCACTTACGACTATGGGCAAAATGGGGTAGAGCTTAAAAATAACATTAAGCAATATTGGTGGAAAGCGATGGTGCAAATGAATGAAAACATTGTGGGCATTGACTCAGCCATATTTATGCACCCCACTACCTGGAAAGCATCTGGCCATGTAGATGCCTTTAACGACCCGTTAATTGATAATAAAGACTCAAAAAAAAGATACCGTGCCGATGTGCTGGTAGAAGACCATATTGCCAAAATTGAAGGAAAAATTGCCAAAGAAGTAGCCAAGGCTGCCAAGCGTTTTGGCGATGCCTTTAACGAAGACGAATTTGTTTCTACCAACGGGAGAGTAGTAGGCTATAAAGAGAAAATAGCCGCCATCGAAAAGCGAATGCAAGCCGCCATCGACACACAAAATTATGCCGATTTTAAAGCACTCATTGAAGACCTCGATATTTTTTGCCCAGTATCGGGTTCTAAAAACTGGACAGATGTAAGGCAGTTTAACTTGATGTTTTCTACCGAGCTTGGCTCAGTGGCGGGCGATGCCAGCACCATTTATTTACGACCCGAAACGGCTCAAGGGATTTTTGTAAACTATCTCAATGTGCAAAAATCCGGGCGAATGAAACTGCCTTTTGGTATTGCCCAAATTGGCAAAGCCTTTAGAAACGAAATAATTGCACGACAGTTTATTTTTAGAATGCGCGAATTTGAGCAAATGGAAATGCAGTTTTTTGTAAAACCAGGAGACGAACTCGACTGGTACGAAAAATGGAAAGAGAAACGAATGAAATGGCATAAAGCCTTGGGCTTAGGAGATAACAGCTACCGTTTTCACGATCATTTGAATTTGGCACATTATGCCAATGCTGCGGCTGATATTGAGTATGATTTTCCGATGGGCTTTAAGGAGCTGGAAGGCATCCACTCTCGTACCGATTTTGACCTCACAGCACACGAAAACCATTCAGGTAAAAAGTTGCAGTTCTTCGACCCACAAGAAAACAAAAACTATGTGCCTTATGTGGTAGAAACCTCCATTGGGTTAGACCGTATGTTTTTAGCGGTACTCTCGGCTGCTTATAACGAAGAAACCTTAGAAGATGGCTCGGAGCGAGTGGTGCTCAATATTCCTCCGGCTCTAGCACCCACCAAAGTGGCTGTATTGCCTTTAACCAAAAAAGATGGCTTGCCCGAGAAAGCACGAGAACTCATCAATAAACTTAAGTTTGATTTTACCGCACAATACGATGAAAAAGATGCCATTGGCAAGCGTTACCGCAGACAAGATGCTATTGGCACACCGTTCTGCGTAACAATCGACCATCAAACCTTGGAAGACAATACAGTAACAATTAGAAACCGTGACAGTATGGAACAAGTGAGAGTGCCTATGGAAGAAGTAAGAACTACGTTAGAAAAAGGCACTTCTTTAACAGATTTACTCCGTAAAAACTAACCTCTTTATCGGATTTATTCCGGTATCCCCCTTTTATGCATCTAATGGAGAGGCCTCTGAATCCGACCAGTTGGTGGACAGGGCAGGGGATGGAATAGTTTTTTTATTTTAAATGGAGGGAGTGTTTTTGAGAATACAAAAAACCGCCTTAATTTAAGCTTAATGATACTTTGTAACTGTTCAGCCGAAAAAACATAGCCACCACCCGCTAGCTAGCGGGCAAAGAACCACAAAGCATTAACTTAACACATATAAATTTTGTGAAACTTGGAGGCTTAGTGCCTTCGCTAAGGTGTATAACATTTTGTCGCTAATTATTTATACTGTTATTTTAGGAGTAGGTACGATACTTTTAAAGCTAATTTAATAATTATCCGGATGACAATGGTTGTTTTTTATGTTTTCATTATTGCTTCCGTTATTATTATGGCGCATAAATTTTATGGGCTAGGAGGGCTTTTTCATAAGCTTATGGCCAATCAACGGTTGCGCCTTCGTTATAAAAACCCAATGGAGGCACATAGCAGGTTTTACCAACTTTTGCCGGCAAAAAGTAAGGCTCGGTTTGAGCACAAGGTGAATTATTTCATCCTCACCAAAGAGTTTATTCCACGCAATATGCCCGAAATCACCGATGAAATGGTGGCACTTATATCGGCCACGGCCGTGCAGCTAACCTTTGGGCTACCCAATGTAAGTTTATCGCACTTTAACAAAATATTGGTGTACCCCAACGATTATTACTCTACTATTAACCGCCAGTACCATAAAGGAGAGGTAAACCCTCGATTAAAATCCATTGTGCTTAGCTGGCATCATTTTGTGGAAGGCTTTGCCCACCCTGCCGATGGCAGAAACCTGGGCTTACACGAAATGGCGCACGCCTTAAAACTCGAAAATTTTATTCGTAACGAAGAGTTTGGTTTTTTTAGTAAGGAAGAGTTTGCTAATTGGCAACTCATTGCCCAGGCCGAAATGGACAAAATTAAAAAAGGAGAGGAGTCCATTTTTAGAGCCTATGCCTCCGTAAACGAAGATGAGTTTTTTGCTGTTAGCATTGAAATATATTTTGAGCAGCCCCACCAATTATATGCGTATAACTCGGAGTTGTACAAAACCTTGTCTAACTTATTAAGGCAAGATGCAAAGCAGTTGTACGATAAAAACCCTAGTTTATAAAAGCTTGACATACTCTATTTTTGCAATCTTTAAATACTCTAAACTTTTCTATTAGATGCGTATTTGGTTTAAAGCTATATTTATAACGGCTTCAATTGCAGCCCTTATTTTATTTTTTGATGCCTATTGGTTTGTAGATAAGCAAAACAAAGAGGCTGAATTACAAGCAGCTCAAGCCGGCAATAAAGCAGCACCCGAAGCGGAGAGCATTAAATTGCTAAAAGACAGCTTGTTTGTATCAATAAGTCCCAAAAATTATTCTAACTTTGCGCTTCGGTTATCGTCCTCCTATGAACGTATAGGTAATTACGATAGTGCAGCCAGTTATAAAGAGCTGATTGCCAACCGTTTTCCGAACGAGGAAAATTGGAAAAATGCCGGATTGATGTATTTTAAAGCATTTAAAAATGCTTCTGGAGAAACACAAGAACTACAATTGGCCACCAAGGCAATTGTTTGTTTGCAAAAAATTAGTTTATCAAATTCATCAAAGGAAGTAAAATTAGCCTTGGCTACTCTTTACTTATCTTATAATGAATCGGACAAAGCCATATCGTTACTTCAAGAAGTATTAGCCACCGATGATGTAAATAAAGAAGCTTTGTATGCCTTGGGCATTCATTATTTTCAAGATAATAACTTTGAAAAAGCCGATAGCTACTTAACCCAACTTATTACTATAGATAGTAGCCACATTAACGGGATGTATTTTTTAGCCTTATCAAAATTAAAGCTTGATAAACAAAAGGAAGCTAAAATGCTTTTTGAAAAATTGAAACTATTAGATATTTCAGCAGAGGTTGAGGTCGATATTGAAAGTTATCTAAATGATATTAAATAAATTAATGTATAACCGTTTGTTCGCTCGTTTGGAGGAATAAACAGAAAACAACAAAATTATGCCTTGCGGTAAAAAAAGAAAAAGACATAAAATCTCTACTCATAAACGTAAAAAACGTTTAAGAAAAAACAGACATAAAAAGAAGTAGAGTAAGTAGCTAAGGCTACAACAATTGCGCTCTGTAGCTAACCCTTTGGGCTGTACTACAGAGCGTTTATTGGTTTACCTAACCCATTGTTTTAAGCACTAATAATTGGTGATTTTGCTTTGGTTAGGTAGTAATAAAATTTAACATAAACGACATTTATTTTGAGTAATGAGTTAGTAATTAGTGCTACTCAAACTGGAAGTCGGATTGCCTTATTAAAGGACAAAGGATTATTAGAATATCATCGAGAAGACGACAGTCGTCAATTTACAGTAGGTGAAATATACCTAGGCACTGTAAAAAAAGTGGTTGCAGGACTTAATGCCGCTTTTATTGATGTTGGTTACGAAAAAGATGCATTTCTTCATTACCTCGATTTAGGACCTAAAGTACAATCGCTTAATAAGTACACAAAACAGGTTCAGAGCAGAAATGCAAAGCCCGATTTGGGCGGATTTAAAATCTTACCCGACATTAATAAACACGGTAAAATTTCTGAAGTATTAACTCGAAACCAAAAAATCCTTGTTCAGGTTGTAAAAGAACCTATTTCAACTAAAGGCCCCCGACTATCCTGTGAGCTATCACTAGCCGGAAGATACATTGTGCTGGTACCGTTTTCGAAGGCGGTAAGCATATCTAAAAAAATTAGCAATAGCGATGAGCGTAAGCGCTTAATGCGCTTAATGAACTCGATTACACCCGAAAATTTTGGGGTAATTATTCGTACCGTTGCCGAAAGCAAATCTGTTGCCGAACTCCACACCGACCTCGATATTTTGGTGCAAAAGTGGAAAGCAGGAATGGAGCTGCTTAAAACAGCCAAACCCCGCGATGTAATTGTAAGCGAAATGAGCAAAACCTCTTCGATTTTAAGAGATGTGCTTAACGAGAGCTTCGATAAAATTACCGTGGATGACAAAGATATGTTTGAAGAAATTCAAACATACATCCGACAAATCGCCCCAGACAAAGAAGGCATTGTTAAGTACTATAGTGGCAAGGTAAAGCTCTTTGAATCACTTGGGTTAGAAAAGCAAATAAAGCTTATGTTTGGCCGATCGGTTAGCATTAGAGGTGGAGGCTATTTAATTATAGAGCACACCGAAGCTTTACACGTAATTGATGTTAATAGTGGCAATAAAAGCAACCGTGAGGTTGACCAAGAAGCTACCGCACTGGCTGTAAACTTAGAAGCAGCGGCAGAAGTTGCTCGCCAATTGCGCCTACGCGATATGGGAGGCATTATTGTGGTCGATTTTATCGATTTGCGAAGGGTTGAAAATCGTAGGTTATTGCAGCAAAAAATGAAAGATGAAATGGATGGAGATCGCTCCAAATACACCATTCTCCCTCTTTCAAAATTTGGTTTAATGCAAATTACCCGCCAACGGGTACGGCCAGAGGTAGATATTAAAACGGCTGAAAGTTGCCCTACCTGTAATGGTACAGGCACAATAACGGCTTCCATTAACATTTCCGACCAAATTGAAGATGCCTTGGCTAACCTCTTGGAAAACCAAAATGAGCAAGGTCTTTCCTTGGTTGTTCATCCTTATTTATATGCTTATTTTACTAAAGGTATTTTTTCTATCCGATTTAGTTGGTGGAGAAAATTTGGCAAATGGGTGAAGATTGTTGAAGATTCTTCGTTAGCAGTTACAGAGTATAACTTCTTAAATGCAATGAAAGAAGAAATTAAATTAGATTAAAAATAAAACTACACGCCTCATCCCTGCCTCATCCCTGCCTCATGTTTCGTCATTCTCGTGCAGGCGGGAATCTGTTTAAGTTA
Source organism: Cyclobacteriaceae bacterium (assembly GCA_026989535.1). Lineage (GTDB taxonomy): Bacteria > Bacteroidota > Bacteroidia > Cytophagales > Cyclobacteriaceae > JAKISE01. Next base: position 3,000 of record JALSJD010000058.1, on the reverse strand, counting down.
TGCTCAATTTTAACAGATTCCTGCTTTCGCAGGAATGACGTTTCTACTAATTACCTATGAAAATAAGCAAGTACATCCTCATTCTATTGGCATTTGGCTTTGCTTGCACACCTAATACAAATTGTATTGATGCGCCCGAACTCACCTCAGCAAACAAGGTAACCATAACTGTGGAGCGATTGGAGGAGGAGCTATTTAGTTTAAATACGATTGCAGAAGTTGAACATTTTATTGTATCACACCCTGTGCTTTCTGATGAATTTTTAGGGCGGCAGCAATACCCTTCCGATTCTATTTTAGCAATGGAGCTGTTTAAGCGGATTAAAAACCCGTATGTAGATACGTTGTATAATGAAACCATTGCAGCCTATGGCGATTTTTCAGCTCTTACCAATGAGTTTGAAAATGCTTTTAGTCGAATAAAATACTACTACCCCGATTTTAAAGCTCCTCAAATTAAAACACTTATTACAGGTTTTGGCAGCAGCGAAATGTATGTGGGTAAAGATCAAGTAATTATTGGGCTTGAGTATTATTTGGGCGAAGATGCTAAATACAGGCCTCCTGGTGTGCCTCAATATATTTTGCCACGCTACGATAAATCGTACATTGTGCCAGCCGTAATGTTGCTTTATGCCAACAACTTTTTAAAGGAGACCCCGAGCGACCAAACAATGTTGGCGGATATGATTTATTATGGCAAAAAATTCTACTTTGCCAAGCAGATGATGCCTTGCACCCCTGATTCGCTCTTGGTATGGTACAGTGGGCAAGAATTAATAGATGTGGAAGAAAATAAGGATGCAATTTGGTTTCATTTTTTAAATAACGAGCTGCTTTACAACACCAATCATTTTGAAAAGCAGAAGTATATGGATGAGCGGCCAAACGTAGCCGAAATTGGAGAAAAGTGCCCCGGCAGAGTTGGGTCGTGGGTAGGTTGGGATATTACCAACGCTTATATGAAAGCCAACCCATCGGTTACACTACAAGAATTAATGGCCAACCCCGATGCCAAGGATATTTTGACCAAATCGAAGTATAAGGTGTTTTAGCCTGTATAATTCATGATTCTTCTTCACACGCTCATCGCTTGCCTTGCCAGTCAGGTTAAGTTGAAGCACTGTGGCTTTTCCTGATTGCGCTAGAGGACGAGTGATGTAATAATGAGTAAACAGATGATTTTAGGTAATAATCAATCACTATCATTCAACCAAATCCGTTATCAAATCAAAAACAGGTTAAAAGTATTTTTTTGGGTTGAATCAAGGGTGTTTTTCTTTTAACACTTCTTATCACTATTTTAGTCGTTTATTAGTCGTTTTTAACCTAACACATTTCTGTTATGCTCGGTTTAGATTAAACCTGAATAGCTATCAGAAAATTAGGTAGTAGTTAAATTAGTATAAACACCTCACATCAATGGCAAAGAAAGACGTATTTAAAATAGACAATTACCTTATTACAATCGGCATTTTGTTTTTGATTGCAGGTTTAGCCACCACTTTTTTAGACCCTCGATCTTATAATGATTTGCTGGTAGAAAAAAGTCCAGGGTCTTATACTTTCGAAGATTATGAAGGCCGTACACTGGAGGAGGTTCAACAAGAACTGGGAAGTGATGTAACTGTTACTGTAATTGAAAAACCCTTCATCAGACCCATTATTGGCATTAGTGGTTTGCTTCTATTAATGGTTGGCGTTTATTATCGTAAAAAAGAAAACAAAATACATAGTATTTGGGATGCTTTGGAGAAAACAAAAGAAGGAAAATTGAGAGATTTGGAAGTTTCCTTAGGCTTAAAAAGATCGTTTATCTTAAATAACCTCAAACATATAAATGCACAACTTGGGGCATATTATGTGTACATTTCAGCAAAAGATACGATTGTAGATGGGAGGCTTATGGAAGAGCACACCTTATCTGTAAAATGCACAGGTTGTGGTCACTCTATTAAGAAAAAGGTTTCGCTTGCTAATTTAGAAAAACCAGCTTGTGACTATTGTGGTGCCCCTGTTCCTGTAGCAGAGTTATCAAAGCTCAGGAAAGATGTTGTAAATCAATTTGTTTGGGATAATACTTCAAAAAAGAGCGATTTTAATCTGGCCATTTTTATTCCACTCTTACTGTTTTTCTGGCCTGCGGCCATCGGCTATATGGTTTATAAAAAGAATTTAGCCTCAAGTAAAAATATTGATATGCTAGCTAAATTCACAAAAGATAATTTGCAGAATGTGAGTGCAGGAGGGAATATTCGGATTTGATTTAGCGCTTTATTTCAAGTATTTATATCCATGCCCAAATAAGCTGCTACCCAGAGCCTTCGAAGTATTAAATCAAAAAGACTATCACCCTGCAATTAAAATTGTTGCCTTGCCAGTTCAGGTAGGCATAGCAGGTAGCGGACTTTATGGACAGGCACTCATTTAACACTTAGGAACTGTAAAAAAATAAGTTGTGCATAAAAGCCTTAATTATTTTTGTTCCTGATAAGGCAAAAAATTTGCGCATAGTAGCACTACGCAATGATTTTTTAACGCAACTAGGGGCAAAAAGAATAAGGATAACTGTGCAAGTTATTTCTTTACAGTTCCTTAATATGCCTTCTTCTTAATTTGGTTCATGTTATTACTAAACCCACTATCTTTGCCCTATGCAAGAAATTCTCGTACTATTAGTAGCATTTGCCGCCATTGCCTACCTTGGGATAAGGGTTTATAAAAGCGTGTTTGCTAAAAAATCTAATTGCGAGGTAAACTGTGGTTGCGAGCCAAGCTCGCCTGTGGTGTTAGAGCAGCTTAAGAAAAAAAATTAATATCAACACTATTTTAGCTAGTCCAAGTTTTATCCTTTTTAGCCTAATCAAAGCAAAAAATAACTTCAATCTAGGTTCAACTCTAAAAGCAGCAGTTGTCAATAGATTCTCAGTGGCTATTATGACCATTAATTTATTCTGTATTTTTGAATTATAATTATGAGTAAAAAAAGAAATAAACCTG
>JALSJD010000057.1 GCA_026989535.1 Cyclobacteriaceae bacterium | reverse complement strand
CAAAACTATTATGGTTAATTACGATGGATTAAATAAGCCATTCGTTGCCCTTTTTCCAAACCCAAGTAGTAAGAGTCAGCAAATTAATGTGAGAGGTGGAAATTTTATAGCATCTCATCCATTATTGATTCAAATAATGGATGTTTTTGGCAATATTATTTACACAAGACAAACCGAGTCTGATGGTGGAGGGTACTTTTCTGCTACTTTAGATGCACTACCAACAAGCACATCAGGGTTCTACTTGGTACGAATCACAGATAATAAGTCTTCGATAATTGTAAAGCTGATTGTTGAGTAAGTTAAAGCTGACAATTATTCTTAGGTCGAACTAAGGTTAATAACTAGCTTTGCAGCTATGTTAAAAAGGCCTTCTTTGTCAAATCAAAACTGTTATCACTGTGGCGAGTTATGCGAGGATGAGCTCATTAATTTTGATGAGAAACCCTTTTGCTGTAATGGGTGCAAAATGGTGTATGAAATTTTAAATGAAAACGACCTCTGTAATTATTACGACCTCCAAAATTCACCAGGAATAAACCTTAAAAATCGCAATTACGAACAAAAATTTGCCTATCTCGAAAACAAAGAAATCCAAAATAAATTATTGAATTTCTCCTCTAAAAAGCTCAATAAAATTGTATTTAGCATTCCCTCTATTCATTGTAGCTCTTGCATTTGGCTATTGGAGCATCTTGATAGATTGCGAGAAGGTATCATTACCTCTCGCGTAAACTTTGTTCGCAAAGAAGTGTCCATTGATTTTAATCCTGAAATTGTATCCCTAAAAACCATTGTAGAACTACTGGCAACCATTGGGTACGAGCCTGAGATTAATCTTCAAAATGCCTCCAAGTCTAAATCGAAAAAAGAAAATAGAAAGCTCTACCTGCAAATAGGCGTGGCAGGGTTTGCCTTTGGCAATATTATGATGCTAAGCTTTCCGGAGTATTTTGGATTTGAAGGGCTCGATGATTCGGTGCGTATGTTTATTACGTATATCAATATTCTACTTTCGCTGCCTGTTGTTTTTTACTCGGCCAGTGGCTATTTTAGTTCTGCCTATAAAGGCTTGCAACAGAAGTATATTAATATAGATGTACCCATAACTATTGGTGTAGTTGCATTGTTTGTGCGCAGTTTATACGAAATTTTAACGCAATCAGGCCCAGGATATTTAGATTCCTTGGCAGGACTTATTTTCTTTTTATTAATAGGCAAATGGTTTCAGAGCCGAACGTATGAAAGCCTTTCGTTTGAACGTGATTATAAATCATATTTTCCGTTGGCAGTAGCACGTGTTGCTGAAAATGAGAGCGAAATGGTGCAGATTACCGAGCTTAATGAAGGAGATATTATTGAAGTTCGTAATCAGGAAATAATACCCGGTGATGCGGAACTGATAAGCGATACGGCTTCCATTGATTATAGCTTTGTTACAGGCGAAGCAGAAACAATTCAAAAAAACCAAGGCGATTACATTTATGCAGGAGGTAGGCAGGTTGGTAGTACTATTTGCCTTAAAATAAAAAAGGCAGTATCGCAAAGTTACCTTACACAGTTATGGAATAATGAAGCCTTTAATGAAGAAAATACGTATGATTCATTGATAAACCAAATAAGTAAATATTTTACACTGGTTATTCTTTTAATTGCTTTAATATCAGCAGGTTATTGGTATTTTGTAGAACCCTCGCATATTTTAAATTCATTTACGGCTGTGCTTATTGTAGCTTGCCCTTGCGCATTATCATTAGCCACACCTTTTACGCTAGGCAATGCCATGACTATTTTAGGAAGTAACAAACTATACCTAAAGCATATTAATGTGCTGGAAAAACTTTGGAATATTACGAGTATTGTATTTGATAAAACAGGTACGCTAACTAAGAGCGAAGAAGCAAAACTAACATTTGAAGGAGAGGAGCTTTCAAGTCAGGAGGTTAGCTTAATAATTTCATTGGTGGCACATTCTACGCACCCTTTAAGCAGAGCCATTGCTAAGCATTATAATGATACTGCCGTATTTGCATCTGTGGTAAACTTTAAAGAAATAGAAGGGCAGGGTCTTTCTGCTATTATAGAAAAAAGCTTGGTTCAGCTTGGGTCGGCTAAATTTATTGGTGCACAAGTAGATGAAAGCAACTCGACTGATGCTTCGCGTGTATATGCAAAAATTAATGAAGATATAAAGGGCTATTTTAATATTCGGTCTTCGTATAGAAGTGGGTTGTCTGCGTTAATCCAACGCTTGGGCAATTCGTATAATCTTAGCGTATTGTCAGGTGATAATGCTTCAGAGGAAGCAAATTTAAAACCTATTTTTGGACAGAATTCTACCTTTGCTTTTAATCAAAAGCCGGAACAAAAACTTGCCTACATAGCTGATTTACAGGCGAAAGGGGAGCAAGTACTTATGTTAGGCGATGGCCTAAATGATGCTGGTGCACTTAAAAAAGCAGAGGTGGGTTTTGCGGTTACCGAAGATGTTACGGCTTTTACACCCGCTTGCGATGCCATTATTTATGGCAAAAATTTAACAGAGTTAAGTCGCTATCTTTCTTTTGCTAAACAAAGCAAGAAAGTAATTTTAGTAAGCTTTGCTATTTCGTTTCTTTATAATTTTATTGGGCTTAGCTTGGCGGTTACAGCTCAAATTACACCTTTGTTTGCTGCCATCTTAATGCCGTTAAGTAGTATTACTGTGGTGGCATTTGCTACCTTTGCTGTTCGGTTTTTAGCCTATAGGCACAAATTAGTATGAATGTAATCATCGTTTTAATTAGTATAAGCATTATAGTGGCTGGTGGTTTTTTGGCTGCTTTCCTGTGGGCAGTACGCTCTGGGCAGTACGATGATACTTATTCGCCTTCGGTTCGTATGCTGTTTGATGAAAAAAAGAAGAAAACCAAAAAAAATCATCCCAAGGGCTGACTTATATCAGTTTAATTTATTGAGAAAGCTTGCACCTTTGAAGTGCCTAATAACATTTCATAGTATAGCGGTTGTTATATCTTAGGGTCGAACGAACGAGTTCGGCCCTATTTTTTTGTGCTAATTTTTATTCTAAAATTTAGCTTTTTTGCAACCTTGGTTTACGAAAGTTTTTTAAATAAAGCATAAACATAAGGCCGGGTATCTCCAGAGGGCATTGAGTAGGTGTAATCAAAGCTTTCTACAAGTTCAAAATCGTTTCCCAGCTCATTAGCCAGCATTTTTTTGCTATACCTATGCACAGGTAACCCCGAACACTTATGAGCACCCATCAAATTAAATTGTGCAAAAAGAGCATAGCCACCTTTTGCAAGTTTGCTTTTTAAAAGGTTAAAATAAGTGTTTTTGTCTTTTGTATCAGTAAAAAAATGTAAGACAGCTCGGTCAATCCAAAGGCTAACAGGTGCTATTGCAGCAAGGGTTGTAGGGCTGGTCAGGTTATCAGTAATGAATTTAACAGCTTGTGTATTGAGTCTTTCTTTGAGATTATTTAGTGCCACATTACTTATGTCGGTGGCTATTATATTGGTATATTTTGTAGCAACTAGTTTATCCACCAATATGGTGCTGCCAGCACCAATAATAATTATTGGGGCTGCTTTATTTAGGTTGGTTTTATTAATTAGCTGTAAGGTAGGCGATAAGTCCGTTTCGTGCCAACCAAGTTTTTCCTGAGCACTTTTAGTGTACACATTATTCCAATGTTGTGCTAAATTAACCTTGCTTTGTTCCGAAGATAAATCCAAACGATTTTTGCTTATTTTATCCATATTTTTTGGTAAAGTAGTACTCATCTTACTCAAATAGTTGTTGGTATATTACTGTTGCCATCTATTAGTATTTCCACAAAGGTATTAATGAGTACCAGTAGGCTGAATTGTTTCCAATTATTTTTAGCCCTAATTCAATTTTATTCTCCATTATTAAGCAGATTTTGTCATGATTATATCTTTTAAACGCACTGCATTATAACCCACTTTGGTAAGTACTTCCACCACTTTATCTGCATAAGAACATAACTCTCCACGGCAATAAGCCACAATCAGTTTCTGCTTGTCTAATTTATTCATTGAGGAGCTGAGTTTGGTATGGGGTATATTAATAGCCTCTGCCCTGTGACCAAATTGATACTCCTCTGTTGGCCTTACATCTATCATTAAGTAATCTTTACTGGCAAGTTCATCCATCGTAATGGTTTTAACCTTTGCTTCTTTTTGATAGGCTAATAGTGTGTGCTTAAAATCAGCAGATAAATTAAAAGCTGTTTGATGTAGCATTTTGATGAGGAGTGGGATAGAAGCATCTGCGATTGAATAATATACAGTGGTAAATTGCCGCTTGGTTGTAACTAGCTTTAATTGCTTTAATCGCTGTAAATGTTGGGAGGTATTGGCAAAACTCATACGAGCTTCTTTGGCCAGAGCTTCTACACTTTTAGATCCTTGACTTACTAATTCTAAAAGCTCTAATCGATGAGGATGCCCAATGCCTTTAGCAATATTGGCAATAATCGAAAAGGAAATTTCCTTTAAATGAATTGATTTCATAATGTAAATATATAGTATTCAATTGAATACTTGAATATTTAATGCCCAATGTTTATGTAAAAAAATAATCATCCAAGAAAATATTCCAAGAAAAATAGAATACCCCATTTACTTAATGGTGTAAATGGGTATATAGGGTTAAAATTAGAATTTAAGGGTAATTAGGCATATACTGGCAATTAAAAAATAACAACATGAAACGAATAGGTAAAGACCTCTCTGCTGTGATAAAAATTATTGTTTTCGCACTCCCCTTGCTAAGTTCTTTTTCGAGCTGGAGTCAGGGTTTTGGATTAGGCACCAACTCCCCCTCAGAAATACTACATTTATACCGAGATCAAAATACCATCCCTGGAGATGTAACTATTCGCTACCAAACCCAAGCCGCAGGTACGGGAGCAATTACTTCAGGACCTCTGTCAGGTATTCCTAGTAATATGGGCGGTGTTGGAACTATTGCCTGGACTAACCCAATAAATGCGGATGCTACCAATGATACCTATGCTACTGCAACGCTAGGCACTTCAAATTACTTATACTCAGATGTGAGTTTTGCAATACCAGGTGGTGCTACTATAAACAGTATTGATATTGAAGTAGAGAAAAGCTATAAAAATAACCCTACTGTTATTTTAGATGCTTGGACCACAGGAAATATAAATGCTATTAGTTATACCGCCTCCGCAGGTACAAATCGAATACTTATTGTGGCAATTTCTCAGACTAACCGTAATGGTACAGTTGAAACAATGGGTTCAATTAGTTTTGGAGGACAGGCACTCACCAAAATTAATAATACAACTCAACTTGATAATGACGACTCATCTCTTGAAGTGTGGTATCTACACGAAGCAGGAATTGTAGCTGCAGGGGCAGGAGCACAAACATTAGATATGAGTAATTGGTCAGTTCCTGGCGATATTGAAGATGAAATTTATGCAGTTGCTACCTATCAATATGTGGACCAAACAAACCCAATTAGTGCAAGCGGATCAGCGGTTTCAGGTGCGGATAAGGTGGCATCTATACAGCTGGTAACACCAGTAGCTGTAAATACAGGAGATATAATGTTGGCCATTGGTGCTCAAGCCGACAATAGGAGTTTTGATGTGGTGCCTGCTGGTTACTCCGAGCTATTTGATGTTATTCATAATGATAATAGAGGATCCACTTTAGCCGTTAATGAAAAGTCAATTACGGCAGCAGGTACTGAACAGCCTACGGTTACAGGGCAGGCTGGAAATCTGGAAGGAATGCATATATCAGGGGTAGTAATCAATAATGGCTTTGGCAATACAATAGATAATGTAGTTCAATTGTATAGTGGAGGAACTTTAATAGGTGTAAACCTTGCTTCTGGCACTGCTTGGACAACAACCGATACCTATTCATCTTATGCTGGCGTAGCAACAGAAGCACAAATTAATGCAGCCGATTTTGGACTTGTGGTTTCAGCTACTGTTGCAGGTACGTTTTGTACTGCACAAATTGACCACGTTCGTATAAGTGTAACGTATACCACTACTCCTTCTGTATTTACTGATTTTGCTTCAGGGTTAGATTTATCTTCAGGCAATTATGTAATTTCTCAGTCTTCAGCTTTAGGTACAAGTGATATTATGCGAATGAACACAGGCTCTATCACGTTTTCTGTGGCTGCTGGTACTTTTTCAGATAAACGATTTAAAAAGAATATTGTACAACTAAATGGCACGTTAGAAAAATTAAAGAAGATAAGTGGTGTTTATTATGATATGAGGGTAGATAAATTTACGTCTATGTCTTTTACAAAAGACCGACAAATAGGTTTTATCGCGCAGGATTTAGAAAAAGTATATCCTGAGTTAGTTAAAACAGACAAACAAGGATTTAAATCGGTTACTTACGCCACAATGACCCCTGTTTTAGTGGAGGCTATAAAAGAACTTAATAATAAAATTGAAAACCTAGAAAGGAAGAATAAAGAGCTTACAGCAGAGTTAAAAGCATTTGAGTATTTAGAACAAGAAGTACTTGAGATAAAAAAAACACTCCATACGATTAGTATAAAATCAAGTGGCACTACAACGGTGAAAAAATGATAGTGTCAATAAAAAAAACTGCATTTACCCTGTTATTTAGCGTGCTTACTTCGTTTGTGGGATGGACACAAACCGCATTTAATGTATATAATGATGGGTTAACAGATTTTGTGTTGGAAGCAGGATTAACAGCTACCATTTTAGGTGGGTATGTTAGTCAAACAAATGGTGCCGATGGTGTAATAGATAACCAAAGCACTATTCAATTAACAGGTGATTGGGCAAATAATAATGCAGGAGGCACAAACCCTTTTACGCTAAACACAGGAACTATTAAATTAATAGGAACTACAGAGCAAACAATGAGTGGTACCGCCACCACTATATTTAATAATTTAGAGGTTAATAATACCGCAGCTAGTGGAGGTGTTACGGTTTCTACTGTTATAAATGTTTCTAATACATTAACCTTAATAGATGGTGTAATTACTACATCTGCCAGCAGCCCCCTTGTTATGAATGCCGGAAGTAGTTCATGCTCAGGCTCGGCCGTAAGTTATGTTAGTGGGCCTATGCAAAAAGAAGGCAGCACTGCTTTTGTTTTTCCATTAGGTGATGGAGGAGTTTGGGCCAGATTAGCGATAGGAACTCCTAGTTCTGTAACAACTTTTGAAGCAGAATACATTAATTCAAGTTATGCCAATACTACAAGTTTGGCAACATCTCCAGCCCCTACTTTAAATAATGTAAGCACCGTAGAGCATTGGAGTCTTACACGCCAAGTTGGTATCGGTACAGTTGTTGTCGATATTTATTGGGAAAATGCGTCTAGCAGTGATATTACAGATTGCACAGATTTAAAATTAGCACGATGGAGCGGAGGTGCATGGGAGAACACCTATAATACCTCAGGTTCGGGTGTTTGCGCAGGTACAGGCAGCGGGTTCATATCTTCTGGAGCTAAGGTTAGCTCTTTTATAGGCCCATTAACGTTTGGTTCTTTGGTGGCAGACCCAACTAACCCACTGCCTATTGAGTTATTATCTTTTAATGCTAACTTAAGTGATAATATTGTTGAATTATTATGGTCAACTGCCAGCGAAATTAATAATGATTATTTTACAATTGAAAAAAGCCAAGATGGCAAAAAATTTGAAATTGTAAAGATGATTGATGGAGCAGGCAACTCTGACGGAATAAAAAATTACACTGCTGTTGATAAATACCCTTATGCTGGTTTTTCTTATTATAGGCTTATGCAAACTGATTTTGATGGTATATCTTCCTATTCTCATATTGAGCTAATTAGGTACGAGAAAGAAGTTTCGGCAAAATTGTTCCCTAATCCATTAACTGGCAATATATTCAACATAGAAATGGAGGGCGTTGAAGGCCAAGAAGTAGAAATAGTCCTTTATAATTCAATGGGAGTTAGAGTGTTTTCTAAAAATATTATACAACAAAATGGTTTAATGATTACCTCTGTTGATATCGCTAGTCAATTAAAACCTGGCATCTATGTTGTGGTAGGTAGAATAAATAGTGAAATAGACTTATTTAGACAAAAGTTGATGATAAAATAGAACATCCCCCTTACAGATATTTGTATTTTATGCCCCAAACACTATTTTTATTAGCCTGATTACTCATGAATTAATCAGGGTCGGTTTATTGCCTTTTGCGATACTAACCGCAAAAGCTAATTTAACGATCCTCTTTTTTTACCCATATAGGTAAAAAAATACCGTTCCTCTTGGTTGCTATACTCTGATACTATATTTTTGGACAAATGGGTAAAAAATCAGATATAACAAAAGCAAAATTAGTGGATACCGCTAAGGCACTTTTTCTTGAAAGAGGATTTGATGGCCTTAAAATGCAAGAATTGGCCGATAAAGCGTATATAAATAAAGGATTGCTTCATTACTATTTTAAATCAAAGGAGGCTTTGTTTCAGGCTGTTTTTCAAGAAGCAATGGAAAACTTGTTTGGTGGAGTTGCCGAAGAGCTTCTTTCTGATCATGCTATAGAAACAAAAATGCATGTTATTATTGATCTTTACTTTGATCGCTTATCTGCGAATCCTGGCTTGCCCATTTTTGTGCTTTCCGAAATTCATAAAAATCCTACCCTCAATGGGTTAATAAATTTAGGAGATGTGGCACCTATGCTTATGAGTGCTATTAGCTCTCAAATGGATAAACCGGAGGAAATCGAATCGTTTTTGCACTTAGTACTTTCGGTGGTGTCTCTGTGTGTGTTTCCATTTGCTGCTCGGCCTTTGCTTTCGCAATTAATTGGGGATGTTAATAAGTTTGAAGCCTTTGTAGAAAAGCGTAGAGGTTACGTAAAAAATATTTCCACTCATTTAATTAGCGAACTATGAGAAAATTAATAATCATTTTTATAACTATATTTAACTCTCCCTTCTTGCTATTTGCTCAAGAGCAAATTACACTTGATAGTTGCATTAATGCAGCCTATAATAACCTCGAATTTACCATACAAGCTGGCTTTATAAATGAAGGTAGAACCTATGCGATGGAGGGTAATAATCATTATAACCTGCCCAGTTTTGATGTTAATGCCAGTGCTTCCATTCAAAACGAGCAAATTTCTATTCCAGTGGCTCTTCCTGGTTTTGAGGCACCCGTGGCTCCATTAAACTTTAATCGTGTATTGGTTAATTTTAACCAAACAATTTATAATGGCAACTTGGCCGCTAAAAAGAAAGTAATAGATTCGTTGCAATATGATGAGCAATTACAAGCACTAGAAATTGATAAAATCAAGATTAAATCGCAGGTAATAGGCGTGTATGCTACGCTAATGGTGGTTAAAACCAATAAAGAAATACTGGAAGGCCATATTAATGTATTAGAAAAAAAATACAAACAATTGCAAGGAGCAGTAGAAGGGGGCGTGAGTACTCGATCTAAATTGCAAGTGCTCGAAGCAGAGCGGCTTAAACTAAGGCAGCGCAAAACTGAGCTTTCTTTTAACGAAACGGCTTTATTAAGCACCTTAAATAATTACACAGGTCTTACACTAGCTACAGAAACCAAATTAGTAAATCCCAATCCCAAATTAAAAGAATCAACGTCTATCAATAGGCCCGAGTTATTGCTAATAGATGCCAAATTAGAAGGCTTAAATGCCAAATACAACCTTGCGGGTAATGCACGACTTCCTTATGTGGGTTTATTTGGCTCTATTGGGGTGGGTAATCCGGGTTATGATATATTTAACCCTGAGGTACGCCCAATGGCAATGGCTGGTATTGCCGTTAAATGGAATATTTGGGATTGGAATAAATCCAATAACGACAAAGCACAATTGGTGATTGGGCAATCTGTTTTACGCCAGCAGCGCACAAGGGCTGAGTTGGCTTTTGAGCGAGAGTTGATAAAACAGCGATCTGAAATTAATAAATACACGCAGCTTATTACCACGGATGATGAGATTATTGTGGCACAACAAAATGTATCTAAAAGTATGTCGTCAGAGCTTATGAATGGCACCGCTACTGCCTCTGATTATACGGCTCAGCTAAACACGGAGTCTGCAGCTAAATTAAACAAAGAGTTGCATCAAATTCAACTTATTTTGGCAATCCTTACCTATAACACTCTAAAAGGAAACTAGTTATGAAAAAATATTATGTATTTAATAGCCTATTAATTTTTGCCATTAGTGGCTTTCTTTCTTCGTGCGAAGAAGAGACAAACACCTCTGATGCCTTTGGCAATTTTGATGTAGATGAAACCATTATTTCTGCCGAAGCGGCTGGCGTATTAGAAAATTTTAAAATAGAAGAAGGAATGGCTCTATCCGCAGGTATGGTGGTTGGCTTTATCGATTCTACTAATCTACTACTAGAACGCAACAGTATTCAAGCCAATAAATCATCGGTGGCGGCTAAATTAACCGCTATAAATGCCGAAATAAAAGTGCTTAAAACGCAATTAGCCGTTATACAAAAAGAACAGCAGCGGGTTATTAAACTAATGGAATCGGATGCCGCAACCCAAAAGCAATTAGATGATATTGAAGGAAATATCAATATTATTAAAGCTAAAATTACCGCTGCAAATGCGCAAAAACCAAGTGTAACGGCTCAGTTAGAAGTGATTGATGCTAACATTGCCAAAATCAATAATCAAATTGCCAATTGCACCATTATTAACCCTGTTAAAGGTACGGTGCTTACAAAATTGGTTGAAACCCACGAATTAGTTGGGCTAGGCAAGCCTTTGTATAAGGTGGCAAACCCAGCTAATTTATACTTAAAAGCATACGTTACAGGTGCCCAAGTTTCGGGTTTAAAAATTGGGCAAAAGGTTACCATAATTATTGATAATATAGGTGGTGATTTCACCAACCTTGAAGGTGCAATTAATTGGATTTCGGAAGAAGCGGAGTTTACTCCCAAGCTTATTCAAACACGCGAAGAAAGGGTTTCGTTGGTGTATGCGATTAAAGTTAGTTTTAAAAATTCTGGAGTAGTAAAAATAGGCATGCCAGGAGAGGTGAAATTTTAAATAGAAGAACGTCATTACGAGAGCGGAATCCGACCAGTTGGCGGATCAGCGAAGATGACAGAAAATATGTCTTGTCCCGTCCTTAAAAATGGAGACCCCAACAAGTGCGGGGAAACGTTCTTTTTATGCACTTTGCTGGACATGTTCCGGCACCCCCTTTTTAATCTGTCAATGGTAGGGAGCTTCTCTGCCGGAACGGCAGGGAATGACCGAAGTAATCTTTATATCATTAACGGATTGCTTCATTACACCTGCCTGCCGAAAGAAGGATAGGCAGGTTCGAAATGACGTTTTTAATAGAATAATATGATAAATAAACCAATGATTCACTTTAATAATGTATATAAAAACTATGAGCAAGTAGCTGCTGTTCAGGGGATTAATATAAAAGTTAACTCAGGTGAATTATTTGGGTTAATTGGCCCAGATGGGGCAGGAAAAACTACCCTTATTCGCATACTTACCACGCTGCTTTTAGCAGATAAAGGTTCGGTAAGTTTTGCAGAAAAAGATGTAGTAGAAGACTATAAATACGTGCGTAATAATGTGGGTTATATGCCCGGCACCTTTTCGCTATACCAAGATTTAACGGTAGAAGAAAACTTGAACTTTTTTGCTTCCTCCTTTGGTACAACAATTAAAGCAAACTATCATTTAATCGAACCGATTTACGTACAGTTAGCCCCTTTTAAAAACAGAAAGGCGGGGGCTCTTTCAGGAGGAATGAAACAAAAGTTAGCACTCTGTTGCGCCCTTATTCATAAGCCCCAAGTATTGGTACTTGATGAACCCACTACAGGAGTAGATGCGGTTTCAAGAAAAGAATTTTGGGCAATGCTAAAAGAATTGCAAGCAGGAGGCCTCACTATTTTTGTTTCTACGCCTTATATGGATGAAGCTGAAATGTGCGACCGAGTAGCACTTATCCAAGAGGGGGCAATAATGGATACCGATACACCTGCGGCCATTACCGCTAAATTTGGGCAAACCTTATTGGCTTTGCAGGGTAAGTATAAGCAGTCCACCATAGATTTATTACGAACAATGTCGCACGTAAAAAATGCCTTCCCTTTTGGGGATTCTATCCATATTACCTTAACTGAAAGTGGAGCTAAAAATGAGCTAAAAAAGCAATTAGAGGCGCAGGGAGTGGATGCTTCTAGCCTCAAAGAAATTGATCCTATTATTGAAGATTGTTTTATGGACTTAATGACCACTGTGTAATGGATAATTATGTAATTCATACCGAAAATTTGAATAAAACCTTTGGCAAATTTGTGGCCGTTAATAATATTACGTTTAAAGTGGGTAAAGGCGAAATATTTGGCTTTTTAGGAGCCAATGGTGCGGGTAAAACTACCGCAATTAAAATGCTTTGTGGCTTGCTTACGCCTACTTCTGGCAAGGCCACCGTGGCAGGGTTCGATGTGTTTAAACAATCCGAATCTATCAAAAAAACAATAGGTTATATGAGCCAAAAATTTTCCTTATATAACGATTTAACAGTATGGGAAAATATAACACTCTATGCAGGTATTTATGGGCTAAGCGGAAAAGAAATAAAAGAGCGGGGGAGTGCCCTCATTAAAAATCTTGAAATTGAAGATTATGCCACTAAATTAGTGGAAGGGCTTCCGCTAGGGTTTAAACAAAAACTAGCGTTTTCGGTGGCCGTTATCCATAATCCGCAAATTGTATTTTTAGATGAGCCTACGGGTGGAGTGGACCCCATTACCAGGCGGCAATTTTGGGAGATGATTTACCAAGCATCTGAACGTGGTACTACGGTGTTTGTTACCACCCATTATATGGATGAGGCCGAATATTGCGACCGTGTTTCTATTATGGTAGATGGTGTAATAGAAGCATTAGATACCCCTAAAATGCTTAAAGAGCAGTTTAAAGTGGCTTCTATGGATGAAGTTTTTTTACATTTAGCACGTAACGTAGTGGAAAAATGACCTCTTTATCAACAGTTTTCCAATATGACCGTCATTCAGAATCCCGTTTTTACGGGATTCTGAATCTCATCAAGTGTACTGCTTATTTAATTATGCAACTAATCGGGGATGTCTGCCTTGTCGGCAGACAGACTGGAATAAATCTAGCAAGGTGTGAGAGCCTCAGTTCTAATTTTTTCTTTTTTCATTCCGAGGCACGAGGAACCTTCTATTTACCCAACTGTTTAAGCCGAAAAATTGCTTTCCCGAAAAAACGGGATAGGCTGTGCCTCGCAATGATGTTTTCATTTTTACTTTTACCACTAAAAAACGATGCTTAATGAACCAACTACGTGTATTTGTAAAAAAGGAGTTTAAGCATATTTTTAGAGATGTGCGTACACTTATTATCCTATTCGGAATGCCCATTGCACAAGTGGTGCTTTTTGGTTATGCCATTACCAACGAAATTAAAGATACCAACATTGTGGTGCTTGATAAATCTCAAGATTACTTATCCACACGGTTGGTAAATAAGATTACGTCCTCGGGCTATTTTTATTTAAAAGATAAAGTAACCACGGTTGAAGAAGTGAATGATTTGTTTTTGGCCGATGAAGTAAAATTGGGCATTATTATTCCTGAAGATTTTGCTAAAAAAGTAAATGCAAAAAATGCTCAAATCCAATTGCTAGCCGATGCCTCTGATCCTAATATGGCCAATACATTGGTTAATTATACCAATGGCATTATAAGCAAATTTATGATGGAAGAAGTGGGCGTTGCACTTCCTTTTGCTATTAAAACAGAAATAGAAATGGCGTATAACCCAACCCTCGAAAGTGTATTTTTATTTGTGCCTGGGGTTATTACGGTTATTTTAATGCTGGTTTCGGCCTTATTAACCTCCATTGCCATTGCACGCGAAAAAGAAATGGGTACAATGGAAATATTGCTGGTATCACCTTTAAAACCTATTACCATTATTTTGGGTAAGGTGATGCCATACTTATTGCTTTCATTTCTCAACGCTATCTTTATTTTACTTATGGGTGTTTATATTTTTGATATGCCCATTAACGGCAGCCTTGCATTATTGCTGGCAGAAAGTATCTTGTTTATAATTACAGCACTTAGTTTAGGCATCTTAATTTCTACCAAATCCGACACGCAGCAAGTAGCTATGATGGTTTCTTTATTTGCGTTAATGCTGCCAACTATTTTATTATCAGGGTTTATATTCCCCATTTCAAGTATGCCTCTGCCACTTCAATGGTTTGCGGCTTTAATGCCACCTACCTACTTTATTATTATTATTAAAGGCATAATGCTGCAAGGGGTAGGGTTGGCCGTATTATGGAAAGAAACGCTGATTTTAGGCATAATGACTGCGGTATTACTTGCAGCAGGTTTAAAGAACTTTAAAACTCGATTAGCATGAGAACGATTTTATTCCTCCTTCGAAAAGAGTTTTTACAAATCTCTCGTAATAGGTCCATCTTAATGATGATTACGGTTTTACCAATCATTCAATTGCTAATTCTCGTAAATGCAGCCAATTTCGAAATCAAGAACATCAATTTTGCGATCCTTGATAAGGATAAGTCGCAAACTTCGCAAAAGTTAATTCAAAAGCTTGAGGCCAATATGTATTTTACCTTGGTAGCAAGCGTAGTTAATGAAGCGCAAGCTCAACAATTGCTTGAAAAACGTGCGGTAGATATGGTGCTACAAATACCCCCTAAGTTTGAAGCAGATCTACAACGAGCGCGCAATGCAAGCCTTTTTATGGGTGTAAATGCCATTGATGGCTCAGCCGCAGGGTTGGTTAGCTCTTACACCAATAATGTAATTGTTGATTTTAATAAGGAAATTGTGGTAGAGCAGCTCAGGCTTCCTACAAACCCTAAATTACCCATTAGTACCGAGCCTCTTTTTTGGTTTAATCCTGAGTTGGTGTATAGTGCTTTTATGACACCTGGCTTATTGGTAGTGCTTGTAACAATGGTAGGTATGTTTTTAACCAGCATGAACATTGTACGCGAAATAGAAATTGGTACTATCGAACAATTAAACGTAACCCCCATTACCAAAGTGCAATTTATTATAGCCAAGCTAACCCCCTTTTGGATTGTTGGTATGTTTATTTTAGCTTTTGGTCTTGTGGCAGGTAAGCTGATGTTCGATTTTCCTATTGTAGGCAATTTATCAGTGTTATTTGCTTTTGCAGGTATTTATTTAGTAGTGGTGTTAGGGATGGGCTTATTTATTTCCACCATTACCAACACCCAACAGCAGGCAATGCTTATTAGCTGGTTTTTCTTGGTTATTTTTATTTTGATGTCGGGTTTGTTTACGGCTGTAGAGAGCATGCCTAAATGGGCGCAAATACTTAATTTATTTAACCCTGTTACCTATTTTGTGGAGCTTATCCGAATGGTATTGCTCAAGGGCAGCGGGTTTAAGCACGTTGCCAGTCATTTTATAATTATGTCAGTAATGGCTGTGGTAATTAACGCATTGGCGGTGTTCAATTATAAAAAGAGGGTGTAAATATTTAGAGATTATGGTTATATTTTTACACATAAACTGTGTAAAATGAAAAATGTAACACTTTCTATTCCTGAAAACCTGCTGCTTAAGAGCCGTAAATATGCAGAGATGCACGGAACAAATCTTAATTCGCTTATTAGAACGCTGTTAAAAAATACGGTGCTAAAAGAGGAAGTAGTGGGATTGAAATCCCTTTTTAATCAAATGGATTCGATAAAAGTAGCTAAAAGCGAAAAATGGACTAGAGAAGAATTGTATGAGCGCTAAAATTTTTATAGACACTAATGTATTGGTGTATGCGTAGAATAACTTAGAGAAAAGTAAGCAAAAAAATGCAGGGATATCCTATTATTGCTTTCTCAAAAGAATCAATTAGTTATTTCTACGCAAGTAATTCAAGAGTATTATAATGTAGTAACTTCTAAATTAGGCTTAGGATAAGCTATTTGTAAAACAAACAATTACTTTGTTAAATATGCATGAAACAATTACAATTCAGCCAGCACAAATCTTGAACGCCATTGATATTCAAATCTTGAACCAGCTATCATTTTGGGATAGCTTAATCATAAGTGCGGTCAAAAGTGCCAACTGTACCGTTCTACTTACCGAAGACTTAAATGATGGTCAAATAATTGAAGGAGTAGAAATAAGAATCCATTTTTAGGTAATTAATTTTTTAAGAATGAAAATAATTTTTAGAAGAGCAATTGTTGTCGGTTTACTATTTGCAACTCCCGTACTTTCTCACGCTCAGATAGAATCGATTGGCTATAATATTGATAATTCGTATAATGAGATTACTGGATTTATTGATAAGGATTATGAGCCAGAAAGCTTGTATAAATGTATCCTGTCAGAATTAACTTACTTGCCTGGTGGATATACTGATTTAGAAAATGTATTTCATGAGGGTAGAATAAAGTTGGTTAATGTTACGAATAAAATATCATTCAAATCAAATGAGAATAATGAGATAATAACACTGAAAGCGCAGCATTTAAAGTCTTTTGTGATGGCAAAAGATTCGTTTATCTCGGCTACTAATTTTGCTACAAACCAGGGTGTAATGTCAAATGGGTTTATTGTTAAGTACTTATCTAATGTTTCTTTTCCAATATATAAATATACAAGCCGCCAAGGAGTCCCATCTTATCTTCTTGAGGTTGATGGAAGATTGAAACTAGTTCCTAAATCTAAGAAAAAATTTAAACTTTTTGTATTGCCACTTGTGCAGAGATATGGAAAATTGTTTGCAGAAACACAAAATGGCACCTATGGGTATGAGGACTTCGAAAAAATTATATTGATTTATGATAAATTTATTCGGGGGGAGGATGGAATACCAACCTACTATTCTAAAAATTGGGAGCAAGTTGACGCAAAAGAGAACGCATATTATTATTCAGAAGTTGAAATTTTAGATGGATTTAAATCTAACATTTCCTATTTTGATTTGGAATCGAATAAAGTATTAGATATAAAAGAAACCTTTATAAATGAATCTGAGAAAAACGGAAAATTTATTTGGTATTACCCAAATGGCCATATAAAAAAAGCGGCTTCCTATGCTGCCGGAGATGAAGTTGGGGTTACATCTGAATTTTCGGACCGAGGGAGGTTGCATAGGAGTTATTGGGTAGGTGTAGAAGATGGTAAAAGAAATTATACAAAAGTTTGTAATGAGTCTGGAGATGAACTTTTTGCTAGAAATGGGAAAGAGATCTATTTTGATAAAGTTACAGAAAAAGAGCTTACCAGGGTTTATGAAAAAGGAGTGTTAAACAGAATCTATTACCGTGATTCGCTTGGAAGACTAATTTACCAACTGGCAGATAAAAATGCAAAAATCAAAAATGACCCTTCTAACAAAATTAATTCTAGGTTAGTATATCCTGTGCAATCGATAGATTCTTTAGTAGAAGGTCTTGTTTTAATAAAATTATTGATTAATCCAACTGGGAAAATAGAGAGTATGAGTATCATAAAAGGAGTTGATTTTATGATAGACGCAAAAGTTGTACAGGTATTTGCAAGTTTACGTAAAACTTATCCAGTACAATTTAAACCTGCAATGGTTAACAGGATTCCCGTTTATCAAGAACTCGTATTTCCAATTTCTTTTGGCTTTAAAACGCATGATTTTTGTCGCAGTTTCTATTACGACCCAATGATGTTTCAATTGCAGAATCAAATGCACCAACAAATGATGTTTGATATGAATATGCAAATGATACAACAAAACATGCCAACTTTTCCAAAATCTTATTAAATACAAATTAGTTATACGAATCGCTGATCCAGCAAAAAAGGCCTAGCATCTCTCACCTTAATTTTATAAAAATTATCGTGCATTGGGTTTAGTAAAAAATTATGCTCCGTAGGCACAATGGCGCTCGGTGCCTTTAAGCATAAACCTCCTTTTTTTACAAACCGTGTGCCATACTCAACCGTGTGGCGCATGTATGGAAATGCATTCCATTGTGTTGGTAATTTAGCGAGTGTGTTAATTTCCAACTCATCAGGAAAATCAAGCTCCACACAATAAAGATTGTTCAGTTTACTGGAGGATAAATTGGCGATAATTTCTAATACAGCCAACGATAGACTTTCGGAGGTATAGAGCATTCGTGTACCCTTGCTGTTCCAACGGCCACCATAAAGCATAGTGCCTGTACCAGATAAATCGTTAATATAGGGTTTGGTTGTAATTCTATGTAAAATCATTGTGTAGTCAGAGAGTTCTTATTAGAGTTATGGTTAATCACAATGGCTAAATTCTAGTTGTAACAGCAATAAAGTAAAGAACCTACAACTTAATACGTTATTCCTGCGCAGGCAGGAATCTGTTCCATAATAAAGGGATTCCTGCCTGCGCAGGAATGACGTTGTGTGTGGGGGGTAAAACAAGCCAACAAGGTTTTAGTAGTTGCTTCTTCGCATCTTTTGTGTCCTTTGCAGTTGACTTAACTATGAATAAACACCGTGCTCTATACGACCCAGTAAATCGTGAATGATGGCAATTCCTGTGGCGTTATCTATAAAATTGATGGGTTTTTTACCACCAAGTGATATAACGGAGCTATTCATCCATTCTTTAAAGGCAGCGGTGCTGCCAAAAAGCTCAATACCTTGCTGGTACAGCGTGGCAATTTGTAAAACTCTATCACTTACCAAGGGGTTTAGGAGTTCTTCCTCTTTTACTTTTTCGATGGTACGTTTGCTTACGGGTAAAAAGGCAGAAAATTCGCTTAGGTTTAAACCCGTCATAGCCACTACAGCTATAAAATCAGACTTTGTTATTCCTTCGTGCGCTTTTTGGTACCTTGCCGCAGGCTCATTAACAATTGATTTTACCTCATCCAATTTTTTCATACCTCTAATATATAAAGTTCGCACGTAATTACGAAATATTTCGTAATTTTTTCTTGGCGTTCTTAACGAAACCATTGCGTACATTGCGGTTTAAACTAAATTAACCTCAATACTTGACCTGAACAGTAACACATAACTTTATTTTTTGCTCATTATGTTCTATTTTAGGACTTTAACAATTATTTAACATACATAGCATGAGTAATAGCCACCCTTGGTATAAGTCCTACCCAAAAGGAACCAACCAACAAATCGATCTAAGTAAGTATAGCTCCATTATAGATATCCTTGAGCAATCGATGGAAGAATATAAAGATTTGCCCGCCTATGAAAATATGGGTAAATCGTTAACCTTTGCAGAAATTGATGAACTATCTCAAAATTTTGCCAGTTATTTACAACATAATGTTGGGCTAAAAAAAGGAGACCGAATTGCCTTGCAAATGCCCAATTTATTGCAATATCCTGTAGCACTTTTTGGAGCACTTAGAGCAGGGCTGGTGGTTGTAAACACCAATCCTTTATATACTCCACGCGAAATGAAGCACCAATTTAAAGATTCAGGGGCTATAGCCATTATAATTGTAGCCAATTTTGCACACAATCTTGAAAAAATCCTAAAGGAAACTTCCATTAAAACTGTAATTGTAACCAAGCTGGGGGATATGCTTGGCTTTAAAGGCAAGATTGTAAATTTTGTGGTTAAACATATTAAAAAAATGGTACCTGCTTATAATTTACCCGAAGCAATATCATTTAACGAGGCATTAGCCATAGGAGCATCAAAAGCATTTAATAAACCAGAAATTACATTGGAGGACAATGCCTTTTTGCAATACACAGGCGGCACCACAGGGGTAGCTAAAGGAGCTGTGTTATCGCATAAAAACGTGGTTGCCAATATATTACAATGCAACGAGTGGTTCTTAGATACTAAAAAAGGAAAAGAATTGGTAGTAACAGCACTACCGCTGTATCATATTTTTGCCTTAACCGTTAATGGATTCCTAATGTTCTCCTTAGGGGCTAAAAATCTGCTTATTACCAACCCTCGTGATATGAAAGCCTTTATTGGAGAACTTAAAAAGGTGCAAATGACTGTTTTTACAGCGGTAAACACACTTTTTAATGGCTTGCTCAATCAACCTGATTTTGCTAACGTAGATTTTTCAAAGCTAAAATACTCGATTGGAGGAGGAATGGCGGTACAAGGTGCAGTAGCCAAACATTGGCAAGAAGTTACTGGTATTCCATTGGCCGAAGGCTATGGGTTAAGCGAAACATCTCCACTACTCACGTGTAATCCATTAGATGGCACCGAACGAATGGGCTCCATTGGTTTACCTGTTTCCAGTACAGAGGTGTGCATAATGGATGAAGAAGGCAATAAACAACCTGCCGGTGAAATAGGTGAAATTTGTGCCAAAGGACCTCAGGTAATGGACGGCTACTGGCAATTGCCCGAAGCAACTAAAGAAACTTTTTTTGGCGATTGGTTTAGAACTGGTGATATAGGCATAATGGACGATGACGGGTTCTTTAAAATAGTAGATCGTAAAAAGGATATGATTATAGTTTCGGGCTTTAATGTATATCCTAATGAGATTGAAGAAGTGATTGTAGCGCATCCTAAGGTGCTTGAAGTGGCTGCCATTGGCGTAGAAGATGAAAAAACAGCAGAAGCAGTAAAAGTGTTTATAGTTAAAAAAGACCCATCGTTAACCGAAGAGGAAATAATGGAATGCTGTAAAGTTGACCTTACTAATTACAAACGCCCTAAGCATATTGAGTTTATAGATGAACTGCCAAAATCGAACGTAGGTAAAATTATTAGGAGGTTATTGAGAGAAGGAGAGAGTTAACCTTAAAACTTTTAGGATTAAATTTTAACTCTTCTATTGCCTTTCTTAGTGGTTGAGGTAATGAATAATTATTGATTATTTGTGGAAAGCTTATAATAATTGCCCATCGCCCAACTACCAAAGGCAAACAAAATAAGGTTTACAATCAGTAAAGGAGAACTATACATTAAAACGAATATTAATAGAACCATAAGGTAAAAAATGCGTTTGCCATAATATTCCTTAGCTATTGGTTTAAAAAATAAAGAGGAAAACAAAAAATAGCTTAAAATAGTTTGAAAAAGTAAAAGCCCTCCCCAATTTATAAAAGCAACACTTTGGGGCAGATGAAATAAAATAAATAGGGTTTCCGGAAGAAAAAGAACAGCGTTTGTTATTAGTGTAGAGAAAGTTATTTGTGGATGTGTTCTAGGTAAATTACAAACCCAATAATTCTTTATGTTAAACTCATAATAATTATAAATGAGCATACTGTTTATCGTAAAAGAAAACAATGTGCCTACCCCCAATAATCGCCAATCATACACATCCGTTTCAAACAAATAAAAAGTTGCTGAAAGCAGTAATAACGACCCTGTTTTTGATAAAAAAGCCAGCATAGGTTCGTGTATAAAAAGATGCCGTATATACCAAAGAGGGTAAGGCAGTGAGAATTTTTTGCTTATAAATTTATGCCATAACCCAAGCGATGGTTCACGAATTGGGCGTTTGAGCTGGTACATTATTGCAAAAACTGCAAAAGTGTTGGCAGCCATAAGAAACGTCATCATTAACATAAACAGCCCATACGTTTCGTGCCTAAAATTGAAAAAAGAAATAAAAACGGCATAGGCCCAAGCAGGCTTCCCAATAATATATAACACAACAAACAATAATAAAAACTGCTTTACTTTACTGTAAAGGGCTAATTTTCTCAGAAACAGATAAGCACCGGTGTTTAGGGTTTTATAAATAAACCCAATTGCTTTTACCCAATACACAGTCCAAAGCAATAAAGTGAGCAGGGTAAGAGATAAACTGGTGGCAATAGCTGTAGCAAGTGCGATATGCTCGGTTGCACGCATTAAGAAAAATGCAAAGTATAGCACTACCAAAAAGAACCCAATATTGGTCATGTAAAAAGTGCGAACCAATGACCTGATTAAGACTTTTAAGGAGTTCATTATTCTACTTCCAGTATTTTTTTATCTTCTATTTTATACACTTTATCAAACGGTAAATGATAATGACCAGTATCTATATGAGAGGTAACAAGAAATGTACTATTATAAGTAGCTTGATACTCTTTAACTAGCCCAATTAGGTTATCAACTGATTGGTAATCAATGGCAGTAAAAGGTTCATCTAATAAAATAATGCTTGGTTTACCTAAAAAGGCCAGCAAAAGTCCTGTTTTTTTTAGCATTCCAGAGGAATAGGAGCCAACAGGTTGGTTTTCATACGCTTTAGTGCCTAAAACCGTTTGTAAATAATTAATTTGTTTTTGCTCTGCCCCTCTGGCTTTAGCTACAAAATGTAGGAGGTCTTTTTGGGTAAGAAAATCTGGAAATTCAGGCTCTGCTTCACAATAAGTGATTTTTTTTCGATAGGCAATGGGCGATTTCTTTATAGAAATGTCATCAATTAAGCTATCTCCATCGAACGAAATTAATCCACTAATAACCTTTAAAAAAGTAGATTTTCCGGCTCCGTTAACTCCTTGAATCCAATAAAGGCCTTTTGTAATTGCAAAATTCTGAATATTTAGCACTTTAAATTCGCCATAAGATTTAGAAAGTTGGGGTATTTTAATCATAAACTAATCCTTAAACTATTACATATACGCAAGAAAAGATATTTGTTTTGCATAAGCCAAAAAAATAGCATCAATTTAATACCATGACTTACAAAGAAACGCTTCAATACCTCTATCATAACCTGCCGATGTACCAGCGTGTTGGCCCTGCGGCTTACAAAGTAGATTTAGGCAATATTATAGTGTTAATGGATGAATTGGGGAATCCTCAAAACAGCTTTAAATCTATTCATGTAGCAGGTACCAATGGCAAAGGAAGCTCTTCGCATATATTGGCCTCTATTCTGCAAGAAGCGGGTTATAAAGTGGGTTTATACACCTCTCCGCATCTAAAATCATTTACCGAACGCGTACGGCTTAATGACCTCGAAATACCCGAGCAGGCAGTAGTTAATTTTGTGCAAGAAGTAACTCCTTTAATTGAAAAATTAAAACCTTCTTTTTTCGAAATTACCGTAGCGTTGGCCTTTCAATATTTTGCACAACAACAAGTTGATATTGCCATTATTGAGGTAGGGTTAGGAGGCAGGTTAGATTCTACAAATATTATAACCCCAGAAGTTAGCCTTATTACCAATATTGGCCTCGATCATCAAGCATTATTAGGAGATACACTCGAAAAAATTGCCATTGAAAAAGCAGGAATAATAAAGCCTACTGTTCCGGTTGTTATTAGTCAAAAACAACTGGAGATTGAAGCCATATTTGTAGATATAGCGGCAAAAAGAGATGCTCCCATCTTTTTTGCTTCAGATATATACATTGTAGAACAGGCTAGCCCAGAGCGATTTAATGTGCTTAAAAACGATACTGTGTTTCTCGAGGGCTTATTGCCCGATTTAAAAGGCAACTATCAATTATTAAATATACCCGGTGTATTGGCTTGCCTTACTCATCTTAGTAAATTTAGCATTTCCGAAAAAAATATAAAAGATGGAATAGAGTGTGTTGCAAAAAACACAGGATTAAAAGGGCGTTGGCAAATATTAAACGAGAAGCCAATAACCATTTGTGATACAGGCCATAACATAGATGGTGTTACCATGGTTATTCAACAATTGAAAAGCTACTCTTATAAGCAATTACATATTGTTTGGGGAATGGTAGAAGACAAATCGATTGGGGAGGTGCTAGAATTACTGCCTGCCAACGCAAGTTATTATTTTTGTGCTGCCGATATTCCAAGGGCACTTAATGCAAAAACATTAACAAGCGAAGCTGCCAAATTTAAGCTAATTGGCAATTGCTATAAATCGGTGAATGAAGCGATATTAGCAGCTAAAAAAAATGCCGGCAAAGAGGATTTAATTTTTATTGGAGGTTCTACTTTTGTGGTGGCAGAAATTGATGAATTATAAAGAATCGACTGCGTTTTTAGGTTTAAGCTTTGTTATTTAATAAAAGACTTCTTACCTTTCAATCATAAATAAACGAGATAATTTCTCGTTTCAGCAAATAAAAACACACTAAATCATGTTAATTGACTTAAAATTCTCTAATTTCTTGTCATTCAAGGATGAAGCAGAATTTTCAATGCTAAAGGGTTCCCAACACATCCATAAAAATCATATCATACAGGGTGCACTAAAAGGCCTTAATGTATTAAAGTTGGCAACTATATATGGGGGTAATGCTTCTGGTAAGAGTAATTTTATATTAGCTATGGTAAGCATAAAGAATTTGGTTAGCGCATCTTGGGGAGCTTCTAGTGCATTAGAACTACGTAAGTTTAAACTAAGCAAAAAAAGCAATACAACCCCTCAAAACTTTGAAATAGTATTCCAAACGTCACAGTCAAGGGTATTTAAGCTATTTGTATCATTAAATGAGCAAAAGGTTATTCGAGAATCTTTAAGTTTAATTCGGCAAACGACTGAGGTGCTTATATATGATCGAAAATGGAATGACGAAGCTTATGACTATGGTGAAATTAAGTTAGGAGAAAATGCTGAATTAAAAACAAGAATTAGATTTATTGCTCAGGACACTAGAAGTAATCAGTTGTTTTTATCCGCATTGGTTGAGCGTAATATTTTTTTGTTAAAAGATGCTTATGAGTGGTTTACAAGGCAGTTGGTAATTGTTAGGCCAGAGAGCCATCATTCGCACGTTCCATTTTTTATAGAGGATGATAATTTCATTAAGAAATTTGCTTCAATACTAAGCGGTCTCGATACCGGAATTGAATGTATAAAATTAATAAGTGTAAATATTAATGAGGCTAAAATTCCACAAGTGATTATGCAGGACATTAAAAATACTTTGCATAATTCTTCTAAAACTGGAGGTATATTGATGTTTGCTATGCAAGCTGGTCGGGATACTAGGTACAGTTTTAAATTAGATACTAACGATGAAATATTGGCTTTTAAACTAATAACTCAACACAAAGATGATAAAGGAAACCTTATAGACTTTGAGCTGTATGAAGAATCGTCTGGTACACAAAGATTGTTTGATATAATACCTTTTTTAATTGAGCAAAAATTAGGAAGCAATGTGTTGTTTATTGATGAGCTGTCAAGAAGTCTGCATCCGGATTTAAGCATTAGTTTAATTAAGAATTTTCTTGATAGCGACACCGGTAATTCGCAACTGATAATGGCGACACATGAATCCGAATTATTAAAACCTTTACTGAGGAGGGATGAAATTTGGTTTGTGGATAAAAAAAGAGACCAAAGTAGCTATTTGCATAGCCTTGAAGAGTATGGGGTTAGAAATGATTTGGACATACTGAGAAGCTATCGAGCCGGAAGATTTGGTGGCAGACCAATCATCAGACAATCAATGGTAGCCGGCTATGAGTAGAATGTCATTCAAAAGAAATGCTGGCAGTAGTAAGCCAAATGTTGTTTGGCTTGCCTGTGAGGGAGAAGTTGTAGAACCTCGGTATTTGGATGGTGTTAAATATTATTATAGAACTAGAGGTGTAAATTTAGAAATTGTACCTAGAGACAACTCCTCTCCTAAAGCAGTGTTAGGTGCTATCTTAAAAACTAAAAAAAGTAGAGATTCTAATTCCGATGATTTATTTTGGATAATTATTGACCGGGATAAATGGCCAAATAGAACATTAAGTGAGGTTGCTCGACAGTGCAGAAGCTCAGGCATCGGAATGGCATTATCAAATCCTTGTTTTGAGTTTTGGCAGTTATTACACTATCAAGACCCACAAGAAGAATATATTAATTGCAAACCCTTAAAGGCCTTGGTAAATAAACTGAGGGTTGAAAAAGATAAGAATGATTATACCAATATTGATGGAATTGACCAAGCCATAAGCAGAGCCCGAAACCTTGACCCAAAAAATGGCAGGTGGTTAAATGTTAATGGTTCTCGCATGTACCTTCTTATCGAGGATATTAAAAGCCTCGCTAACTAAATTATCAATTCTAAACTGTTCTTTTTTTCAATAGGTAGCTTGCATAAAAAATAACCTGTACTGGTTTTTTTTGAACAAAGAAAGAGTACTAAAAAAAATAATTAATGCGAAGTAAGCTACAACGATTTGCTGATTTAAGAGCGCGAGAGAATACGCTTGAAATAGGCAAACCCCTTTTTGAAAAGATTAAAGGAAATTG
>JALSJD010000056.1 GCA_026989535.1 Cyclobacteriaceae bacterium | reverse complement strand
GCTTATGTTCTGATTTCGAAATCGTTTCAAGCTTTCCAAGATTTAAAATAACGGTTTGCCTAGTTTTGTTACCTATTCTGTGTGAGGTAGTTAACCTATAATAGGTATAGCTTGTTTGCTTGCTTGCTTGCGTCTTTTTTTTGTACTGCACGTATAAACATTTTGCAAATATACAAAACAAATATTTAATAAAACAACATTTGGGTCACCACAAATGAAATTTAAAAACAGCAACACGCTAACTATCAGCCAATTACTGTTTAAAGGAATTTAAAAAAGTTTTCAACATTATTACAACCTGCTGATTACCAGTAACTTAATTTTCAATAAAATTTTGGCTGATTTTGGGAATTTTCAAGTTGGGTTAAATTATTTACTTTGCCAATGGTAGCGCATCCCCTTAATTAAAAGTTTTAGTACTAAACAATTAGGAGACTCTTCGGGCTGTAGCCGGCTGAGTGACGTACACTCTTTTCCGAGCCGTCATTCAGAAGGAGGAACGACTGAAGAATCTCTTTAAAATGGAGACCCTGCAACGGATGTGAGGAACACGTGCTTTTACACTTTGCTGGTCAGCCAGCTGGCTGATCTGGCATCCCCTCTTGAGCCTTCGCTACGCTGCTACGCTGTGCCATTGTTTTATGTGCCTGAATAGGTTGCCTGAATTTTAATATCTCCTATTTCAATTTTCATCTTTCAAATCTCATATTTTTGCACTCTCTTATGAAAGAATTTGAAATCCTAACCTTGGATAATGGTATTCGAGTGGTTTACAAGCAAGTAACCACCACTAAAATTGCGCATTGCGGCATTGCTATTGATGTAGGTAGCAGAGATGAAGCACCAGCCCAATTTGGCGTGGCTCATTTTTGGGAACATATGGCTTTTAAAGGAACTTCTAATCGTAAATCGCACCATATCCTCAACAGCATCGATTCGGTTGGGGGGGAGCTAAATGCTTATACCACCAAAGAAAAGGTATATTTTTATACCTCAGTCCTCGATCGGTTCGTAGAAAAAGCCTTTGATATCCTTTCAGATATTACGTTCAACTCCATCTTTCCTGAAAAGCAAATTGAGCGCGAACGGCAAATTATTTTAGAAGAAATGGCAATGTATAATGATACGCCTGACGATGCCATTCAAGATGAGTTGGAGGATCAAATATTTAAAAATCACCCATTGGGGCATAATATTTTGGGTAATACCAAAACTGTAAGGTCGTTTACAAAACCTCATTTCGATAATTTTATAAGCTCAACCGTAGATACTTCGCGCATTGTGGTGTCAATTGTGGGTAATTTAAAACTGAGCAAGGTAAAGCGATTGGTAGATAAATATTTAGGCATCATTCCCAAATCTGTTACTAAAAAACGAGAGCCGCTTAATGTGGCGCATACAGGAACATATCGCATTATTGAAAAACCAATTTCGCAAGCACATGTGGGCATTGGCATACCCACTTTTGGCATTACCGATGAGCGCAGGGTACCATTAGCCATGATATCGAACCTATTAGGCGGTCCCAGTATGAATACCAGGCTAAATATGTTATTAAGGGAAAAGATGGCCTATGTATATGGAATAGATGCACATTATGCAGCTTATTTTGATACAGGTTTATTTTCCATTTTTTACGGCACCGAAGAAAAAAACCTCAATAAAAGCAAAAAGGCTGTATTTAGAGAATTAGAGCGAATGAAAAACACGCCTTTGGGCAGTGTGCAGTTACATAAACTCAAAGAGCAAATGCTTGGGCAACTTGCTATGGCCGAAGAAAGTTATGCCAGCTTAATGTTAGCTATGGCCAAAAGTTTGCTCGATTTAGGCAACATTCAATCGATTGATGATGTTTTTAAAGAAATTGAATCGGTAACTGCCAAGGAAATTCAATCTGTTTCGAATGATGTATTTCAAAAAGATATGATTAGTACCTTAACATTTAAGCCCAAAGAAAATGGAGTTTATTAGTGATGATTTGGCTAATTATGTAGAGGCTCATTCGCAACCAGAAAGTGTACTGCTTCAAAAAATAAATAGAGAAACGCATTTGGAAGTACTCGGGCCACGTATGCTTTCCGGGCATTTGCAAGGTAGGGTACTTAGTATTATTGCCAAAATGATATATCCAACCAATATATTAGAAATTGGCACTTATACTGGCTATTCGGCACTATGCTTAGCCGAAGGCTTAAAAAAGGGGGGTAAGCTAATTACCATTGATAAAAATGTTGAATTAGAGGCTCGTGTAAAATCGTATGTGGCAGAAAGTTTGTACAACCAGCAAATTGATGTTAGGATAGGAGATGCACTTGAACTAATTCCTATGTTAAACAAAAAGTTTGATCTTATTTTTATTGATGCCGATAAACCAAATTATATAAATTATTATAACCTTGTAATGGAGAAGTTAGAA
This sequence comes from Cyclobacteriaceae bacterium, assembly GCA_026989535.1. GTDB lineage: Bacteria > Bacteroidota > Bacteroidia > Cytophagales > Cyclobacteriaceae > JAKISE01. The sequence goes on along the minus strand of JALSJD010000056.1, from coordinate 2,200 downwards.
CCGGGTGGCTTTATTATTGCTGACAATGTGCTTTGGTCGGGTAAAGTTGTGGAGTCTTTAGCGGAGGCGGATATAGAAACCAAAGCGTTATTAAAGTTTAACAAAATAGTGCAAAATGATGCTCGAGTAGAAAATGTGCTGTTTCCTATCCGAGATGGATTAATGATAATTAGAAAATTATGAGAATATTAATGTTACTTTTTACTCTTTTTGCTTTTCAAGTTGCGGCTCAAACACCAAAGGTTCCTTCAAAAATAAAATTTGCAGGCATTCAATTAAAAATGTCGGAGGGTGTACGCAAAGAGGTGCAGGAAAAAGTGAATATGCTTACCAAAAGCCAAAAGCACTTTATGATAAAGGTGAACCGCTCTGCATCATATTTTCCTATTGTAGAGCAAATTTTTGAAGAAGAAGGCTTGCCCGATGATTTTAAGTATTTAGCCATTCAAGAAAGTGGTTATATTTCTGATGCCGTGTCAAGCTCTAATGCAGTAGGTTTTTGGCAATTTAAAAAAGCCACAGCACAAGAAGTTGGGCTAAGAGTGGATGCTAAGGTGGATGAGCGTTTGAACATAGTTTCTGCAAGCAGAGGGGCAGCCAACTATTTACAACAAAACAATTTATTTTTTAATAACTGGGTGCATGCGCTCCAAGCCTACCAAATGGGTGCAGGAGGAGCACAAAGAGCTTTGCCGAAAATAGAAACGGGTGCTAAAACAATGCATATCACCAAAAACACTTATTGGTACGTGCTTACTTTTTTAGCTCATAAAATAGCTTTTGAGCAAGCCATAGAACTTGCTCGAAATAGTGCGCCCCACATGTATATGTATGCGGATGGTAAAAATAAAACATTGAAAGAAGTGGCTAAACAAACCGCAACATCATTGGATAGTTTAAAAAAGTATAATAAATGGTTAAAAACTAAAACCATTCCTTCAGATAAGGAATATACTGTAATTATTCCAAACTTTACTAATGAGCCAATTTTGCCAGTACAAGAAGCTCAAAGACCTTTGGCAAGCACAGGCAATACATACGAAACCAGTGGAATAAAAATACCACACACAATGCCAGCCATAAAGCAGTTTACAATCAATGGTTTGCCTGCAATTATGTCGAACACAGAAATTAGTATTGATGAATTAACCGAGAAGTTCAATATTTCGCCAACAGAATTTTCCAATTATAATGATATTTTACCGCATTATCATGTGTTGCCTAATCAGGTATATTATTTAAAACGAAAAATGGCCAAAGGAAAAATTTATTACCACACAGTTAAGGCGAATGAAACTTTATGGTCTATTAGTCAGGAAGTTGGGGTAAAAATGGTTAGAATAAAGAAAATGAATAGGATGGCTGAAGATGAACATGAACTAGAGATAGGTAGAGTGCTTTGGCTTAAGAAAGTAAGACCAAAAAATATTCCTGTTGAATATAAATAGTGCTTTAATTTTATTTCAGGGAACCTCTATTAATTCATTTATTTCAAGAAACAATGAGTTGCAAGAGGGCGGAACGTTAAAAAAATGTTTAGTAAATATTTTTAGCGATCGAGCCAGCTTGCAGGGTTGCTTTTTGAATAACCAAAGCTATTGAAAAAAAATATAACGCACGCGTGTCGCTTCGCAACCGCTAAAGATTTTAGCGAACGCAGTGAAGCTTTAGCGGTTGCACAGAAACTGCCAAAGCCCTCGCCATTTGGTGGGGCAGCGCAAAGCCACCTTTTAAAGAGGGTGGCTTTTTACTAAAAAGTAAGGCTATACTTAATAGAAAATCTTCTCCCAGGGTTGTAAGTAGCATAAATTTGGCTAGTAGCTTCAAAGCTTTTATAAATTTGATCTTTGAGTCCACTCTCTGTCCCGTCCTGAAAAAGGTTGACTCTTTCTCCCGCTAAAGAGGGGATTTATTAGATAGTGTCTCTTAGAAAACACCTTGTTTTGTAACAGCTACTGGAAATGTTGCCAGTTATCCGCCAACATCTTCTCTAACTTTGGGGTCTAATTTCTATTTGTTTCGAAAAAAGCCAGACAATCAGGAAAAATGCTCGCATTTTCAGAAAATAAGAGCAAATTCAGAACAACTGACCCATGAACATCATATAGAGATATAATTCACTGGTTATTAGCGTTGTAGTAAAAATCAATAGGTTTGCAATAGGATTTAAGAATGATACCAACATGCCACAAACACGCCT
>JALSJD010000055.1 GCA_026989535.1 Cyclobacteriaceae bacterium | reverse complement strand
ACGCTAGAAAACCCACAAGATTTTGTTAAAGAAGTCAGTCTCGCAAATACTGAGCAAGAAGAAAAAGAGCGTGCAAAATTAGCCACAAAGGCCGAACGTAAAAAACGCTGGAAGAAAAATCGAAAATGATATTATTAACCTTACCATCGTCACAAACTAAAAAATATCAAACATATATTTTTAACACTGTTTTATCAATCACGTTGCTAACATCTACTGTATTTAAGCACCCTGCCTATGCCGCCGATTTAAGCAAACAAACGCAAGAAATCCAGCAAGGTATCCTGTTATTTAAAAATAAAAAATATAGCGATGCCTTCTCAGTATTATTGCCTTATGCACAACAAGGCAACCCACGAGCACAATTTACTATTGGTCTTCTTTATGACATGGGTAGTATTCGTCACATGGATAAAAATAAGGCGGTTGAGTGGTACCGTAAGGCTGCAGAACAAGGCCTTGCTGATGCACAATACGATATGGGAGTCATGTTTTCTAAAGGTGAAGGAATCTATAAGGATCTTACTGAAGCAAAAAATTGGTATCTGAAAGCTGCAAAACAAAAACATGGTTTTGCCATGTTTAACCTTGGTGTACTTTATGAACGAGGCTATGGAGTAACAGTAAATATCCCTCGCGCTGTAGAATGGTACCAAAAAGCAATCGACAAAGGGGTTTCTCAGGCTGCCTTTAATCTTGCTCATCTCTACTATATAGGCCGCGCAGACAAAAAAGACTTACAGCTTGCCTTAAAGTACTACTTACAAGCAGCAAAACAAGGTCATTCTGGCGCCCAATATTATGCAGCTTGGATGCTTGAACAAGGGGAAGGAACAAATATTGATTTAGAAAAGGCTAAAAGCTGGTACTACGAAGCAGCATTAAGTGGTTATAAAAAAGCAATATGGAATTATGCTTTATTACTAAAAAAGGATGGGAAGGAACAACAATCAAAATTTTGGCTGAAACGCTTCAAGCACAACTAAAGTGTAAATAATAAAATTTAGAACGCAATAACTCTAGATTTAATAAGCAGAGGAAAACATTCCCCTGCCCATATCTAAGAGGCTAAATACACCCCATTTCTTCTTCAGCCTCTTCCGCTGGGGCTGGCTTCATAGGTGTCGCCTTCGGCTCTACAGTTTTATTGCTTGGCTCTCCTCCTGTAGCATCTATAGGCTTGTAACCTGCAAATTCAACTTTTTTAAATGCGGTAAGGGCATTCTTATTCGAGGGGTCTACTTTTAAAGCTTTAATAACAAATTTTTCTGCATCTCGGTTTTTCCCTTCACTCAAAGCTTTTTCACTAAGGGAGATATACCTGTCTACAGCTTTAGCTTTCGATTGAGAGAGAGCTGTAGCGTTTGTATTAGCATAAACGGCTAACGCCAAACCCCCAATGAGTATTAAAAGGCCACCAAAGATTGCTGTTTTATCTGAATTCATACTGTTTTACCTGTGTTAGCTATTTTACGAAGAAGCATCATAAATAAGATGATACTTGTCTCTAAAATGACGGTGATAATAAAAGAGGTATATTCATTTCCACCAAATAAGTCATGTAATTTTAAAACCCCTAAATTGGAAGAATTAGCAAAATCACTAACGTATGGATAAATAATGAAATAAACAAACATGCCTGCAAGTACACCTAATAAAAACACCAAAGCGTCTGTTTTACCGGTACCAAGCCCTGCTACAGCTGTACCAGGACAATATCCAGCCATAACCATACCAGCACCAAACATTAAGCCACCGACAACATAAGGCCAAACATATGTTGCTGGCGTGTATAGCTGGCTAATATCAAGCCAACCTAGCCATGAGAAAATAATAAACCAAGTTGCCGCAGTAACAACGGTTGTACCCATTATTTTCGGCACTGCAAGACTTTTAAAATAGAACGTACCAGAAATAAGTTTAGAACGCGTAAAGCCTGTTCTCTCTAATACGAAACCAAAAGTAATCCCCATTATAAGTGCAAAAAAGAAATTAGCTTCGCTACTTAGAAAACCATTCCTATAAAGAGGTAAAATTAAATTATCCATTATTTAACCCCTCTTTTAATGACACTTTTTTTGGCGCAGCTTGCTCATCATCAACCCATTGTTTTTTGAACAATGGGGATAATAATAATGCTCCTGCAAATGTTGCAAACATAAATATCCAGGCGCCTACAGAAAAGGTCGCCATACCGTCAAGACCTTGACCACTTGTGCAACCACGTGCCAAACGAGATGCAACAGCAACAACCATGCCACCAGTAAAAGCCCAAAAATAACGACCTGTCAATGAATATGAAGCTGCTTTATCTGGTCTAAAAATAAAACGTCCCGCTAGAACAGCACTCAGAAAACCACCAATCAAAATACCAATCGTTTCAATAACCGTCCAATTATTTAATGCATTGTCACTGTGCTTAAAATAATTGGCGATATAGGCATTTTCTAACCAACTTGCATCTTGATTAACAAGAAATTGTGCTGTCGCACGAGCAAAAGTACCACTGGCTCCATAACCTTGAGATGCAATAGCAAAGGTTAAAAAGAGCAAAGTACCCATTACTATTCCACCTACATACGGATTCCAGTATTTTTTGCATTTAACAATTTCATTTTCCATTTTTTATTCCTCAAATAGAAAAGCGGAACGGCGCAAACCATTCCGCTCGATAAGTAAAACAAATATTATTTACTTAAAAGGACTTTCGTATAAAAATAAGTCTTTGTTAAACTTATAAGTCCAAGGTAAAGCATCATTCTTCCAGCCGTTTACTGTACGTTTTTTTGTTTCTTTATCTTTATCACCTTCCGTTCCAGTTACAATGGAATAAACCTTCTTATATCCTGCCTTATCCATAAGACCAGCAGCTGAGGCACTTCGATCACCAGATCGACAGATAAATATTATTTTATCTTCTTTCGTTAAACCTTTAGCTTTTAAAGCAGCTTCAACCTGTGAAACAAGGTTTTTATTTTTCTTACTCACAAACTTTTTGCCTTTTTTATGCAGTTTTGAGTAGTTTACATAAGCAAGTGGAATATTTTTATCAACCCCTTCTGCATAGCCTACAAAGTAGAGCTCTTCAGGTGTTCTAACATCTACAAATAAAACTTTTTCAGGATTAGCTTTCACCATGTCGTGCGCTTCTTTAGGGCTAAGATAAAGCCCCTGAGGTGTTAGCTTTTTCTTAACTGATGGCACATCAGCAGCATTTGCCACTCCTAAGCTAGAAGCCAAAAAGCCCATAATGAACATTGTCGATAATATTTTCTTTAACATGTTTAATCTCCTATATGATTAAATCGAGGCTAGGTTAAAGGAAAGTTGAAAAAGCTAAAGAGTTTAGCCCAGGGTTTTAAGTCTACACTCAACCGGCTTTTATCTTCTTCCCTAAAAATCTTCTAGGTTAATCAATTAACACTAGATGAAAGCATGCTAACACACTATTTTTTTTACCCAAATGAGAAATATCAAACAGATAATTATTTTATTATATAATAATACTCTAATACACTTTACCCATACAATTCAATGTATTACAGCACAAACAAAAAATTAAACTTAGTGTTTTTTTACCAATACATCACAATAGAACACCAAAATTCATCCCTATAGAAAGACGTAATTCTGACGATTTATTTTCCTCAACCGCATGTAATAGTTTGGGTGAAAAAAAGATAAACTCACCTTCTTTCGGTGTTATATAAATGCGCTTCTCTCTTTTTGAAACATCCCCTAACACCAGATCCCCCGATTCTTTTGGTACGCTGATATAGTAAACGCCTGAGAGTAATTCATCATCCTCTTCATGGGTATGCGCACTGGTGCTATGCCCTGCTTGCATCTCATTAAACCAAAAACCGACTTTCAAAGGTTTTTTGTTTTTATTTTCAAGGACTTGAAAGGCGTAGTTAACAGCTTCATCTAATAGTTGGGATAGATTCGGTAGCTGTTCTCGTGGCAGGTAAATGTTTTCAAAGCGCCCATTAATATAATGAGTTTTAACCACACCTTCAGCATTTTTATGTGATAAATAGGCGTCTGCTAACGCTTGGTTTTGTACTGTTGATAGCGTTGATTGAAAGCGTCGAAACATCTCCTTTAATTACTATTTATTCAATGCTGCTGAAAGCAACTTAGCCGTGATATCCACCACAGGAATAACCCGATCATAATGCATGCGCTTCGGGCCAATCACACCAAGCACCCCGATATGTGAGTCATCAATTTGATAGGGTGCGGTCACTACTGAGCAATCACCAAACACATCATGCCCTGATTCTCTGCCAATAAATATTTGCACGCCGTCTGCATCTAAACATTGGTCTAATAAACCCAGTACGTCGCGCTTTTGATTAAACGCATTAAAGAGTTGGCGTAACTGCGCTACATCAGATAGGTCATCATAGTCTGCTAAGTTAGTCTGCCCCGCGATGACGCAATCTTCATGGCATTCATCACTTAAACCAGACACCGCCTGTTCACCAATATTAATCGCTGAAACCATCATACTGTTCATATTTTTCCGCACCTGCTCCATTTCATCTAACAGTGTAGTACGGGCTTGTTGCAAATCTTGCCCAACCAGCAATTCATTTAAATAATTACTACTTTGCTGTAATTCAGCAAGGGA
>JALSJD010000054.1 GCA_026989535.1 Cyclobacteriaceae bacterium | reverse complement strand
GACCTTGTTTTACAAAAACTCTGCAACGAAATGAACCTAACCAAAACCATTTTTCCCGACTCAAATCTCGTGATTTTCTTTAAAATGGTCTCATCTTAAATCCCTTGAGGTCAGTTGTTCTGAATTTAGGAGTCCCGATGATGGGGATGACTAAATTTAATGATGAGTATAACGGAGTTAGAGAACATTATAGACAGGCTCTATTTAAGGATTAGATAGGTAATGGCAATCCAAACAAGACCTTTTAAAAAGAAAAATATAAAGCTAGCTGCTGCTACTTTTTTTATTTTACTTTTATACTTGTTTATAAACTGTCGCATACTAATCATATAAGAGTGTTTCAAAGATACTAAGATAGGTAACTATTCAGCCATTAAAGCTACCTTTTTAGCCACTAAGGCACTAAGCCTCCAAGTTTCACAAAATTTTATATGTGTTAAGTTAATACTTTGTGGTTCTTTGAGTCTTTATGTCTTGGTGGCTATGTTTTTTCGGCTGAATAGGTACTAAGATAGAGACTCTATCTTTAACCTTAAGAAAATCAGGTATTTAGTGTTTTAAATCTTTCATTATTTTATCTACATCTACCCCAAGCCCTTTGGCTATGCCCATGCCTAAAGTAGTGCTTGCTCTAAACCAATGGCATAACTGCCGATTGATAATATCATCCTTTTTAGGGCCTGAAATGCCACTCATAGCACCCACAATATTGCTGATGGCATGTTGCTTTTCCTGATCGTTCATTACTTGATCGAATAATATACCCGGTTGTGTAAAGTGGTCATCTTCATTTCGGTTACCAGCTGGGTCGTTTCTATCAAAATACCCAACTACATTACTTTCCAGCTCATACGGCTGTCCTTTATAGTTTTCATCTTCCTGCAAGCCATCAAAGCTATTAGGATAATAATTAGGCGAACTTCCTCCGTTGCCATCAAACCTCATAGCACCATCGCGGTGGTAATTATTGGTAGCATAAGGACATTTATTAACAGGGAGAGAGTCGTAATTGGCTCCAATTCTATACCTGTGCGCATCTGGGTATGCCAATATTCTACCTTGCAACATTTTATCGGGCGAAAAGCCGATGCCATCTACCAGATTTGCAGGGGCAAAGGCGGCTTGTTCTACATCCTGAAAATAATTTTCGGGTATTTCATTTAGCTCAATCTCGCCCACATCTATTAACGGAAACTCCGAGTGAGGCCATACTTTTGTTAAATCGAAAGGATTCCACTTAAATGTTTTGGCTTGCTCTAAATCCATAATTTGAATTTTAAGGGCATAGCGAGGAAAATCTCCTTTTTCAATGGCTTCTACCAAATCTCTTTGCGCATAGTCAGGGTCTTTCCCTTTCATTTCTTCTGCTTGGGCATCGGTAAAGGTTTTATGCCCTTGCATCGTTTTATAATGAAACTTTACATAAAACCGCTCATTATCCTTATTAACTAATGAAAAGGTATGGCTGCCATACCCATTCATATACCTATAGCCAACGGGTGTGCCCCTGTCCGACATTAAAATTAAAACTTGGTGTAAGCTCTCAGGGTTTAACGACCAATAATCCCACACCATAGTAGGGTTTTTGCAATGGGTTTTAGGGTCTCTTTTTTGCGTATGTATAAAGTCAGGGAATTTCTTTGGGTCTTTAATAAAAAACACAGGCGTGTTATTGCCAACTAAATCCCAGTTGCCGTCTTCGGTGTAAAACTTAACCGCAAACCCTCGTGGGTCTCTTTCGGTATCAGCCGAACCTTTTTCGCCCCCTACGGTTGAGAAACGTACAAATAATTTGGTTTCTTTGCCAATTTCAGAAAATAATTTGGCGCGAGAATACTTAGAAATATCGTGCGTTACCGTAAATTTTCCATAAGCTCCAGAGCCTTTGGCGTGTACAATTCTTTCAGGGATTCGTTCCCTGTTAAACTGTGCTAATTTTTCGTGTAAAAAATAATCTTGTAAAAGAAGAGGCCCTCGGTCTCCTACAGATTGCGAATCTTGATAGTGGTTGACCGGACTGCCACTATTGGTGGTAATTGTTTTTTTGTTAGCCATAATTAAATTGTTACATAAATGATTGTACAAATATTTAGATATTATTAAAATAAATCAAATCAATAAAATTAAATAGAAATAGATAAAAACTATCAAAATGCAGTTTGCCCATCTACCTCACGTGTAGCTATGCGGTTATTACGAGCTGTGGAATCAATTTACTGTTAAGTTACAATAAATTTAATGATTAACTCATTTGTTTTTCGGGTTTAGGTAATACCTCTGTCAATCTTTAAAATTCGGAGTGCGACTCCAAGTCGCGCTCCGAATGATTATACATTAAATCTCTTCAAACTTGGCTTGAAAAAATCGCAAGTACTTAGGCTCATACGTCATTTTAAGACCTTTAATGCTATTGCGTTGGCTGTAGATACATTCCACCGATTCGGCAATTACATCCATATGTGCTTGGGTATAAACCCTGCGTGGAATGGTTAATCGCACCAATTCCAAATTAGGGTAATTATGGGCGCCCGTTTCTTTGTTTCTACCTGCCGAAACCACCCCACGCTCCATGGCTCGTACACCCGAATCAATATACAAAGCCGAAGCCAAGGCTTGTGCCGGAAACTCATCTTGGGTAAGGTGTGGTAAAAACTTTTTAGCATCGATAAATATACCGTGAGTGCCTACCGGATTTACAATGGGGATGTCTGCATCTATCAACTTTTGCCCTAAGTAGTGCACTTGCCCAACCCTGGCACGCATATGGTCGTCTTGCACACTTTCTTTAATGCCTAATGCCAGCGCTTCCATATCTCGGCCTGCCATTCCTCCATAGGTGTGCAGGCCTTCGTATATAACCACCATATTGCGTGCTTCTTCAAAAATATCATCGTCATTAATGGCAAGGAAGCCCCCAATATTTACCATTGCATCCTTTTTGGCACTCATCGTAGCACCATCAGTAAGTAAGCAAAGCTCCTTGGTTATTTCTGCTACGCTCTTATCTTGGTAGCCTTCTTCTTTTTGCTGAATCATAAAAGCATTCTCCGCAACCCTAGTCATATCGTGGATTATTTTAATGCCGTATTTAGCCGTAAGGGCTCGTGTAGCTTTTAGGTTTTCCATCGAAATGGGCTGCCCACCAGCCATATTAACCGTGGTGGAAATAGATACATAAGGAATGCGATCCACTCCATATTCTTTAATAATGGCTTCTAGTTTTTTAAGATTCACATTGCCCTTAAACGGGTGCATACTTTCAGGGTCGTGGGCTTCATCAATAATGATGTCCATAAATTTACCCCCTGCCAATTCTTGATGAAGTTTGGTGGTAGTAAAATACATATTGCCTGGTATAATGTCGCCTTGCTTAATCATTATTTGCGATAAAATATGCTCTGCTCCTCGCCCTTGGTGGGTGGGTATTAAATGCTTGTAGCCATAATAGGATTGGATGGTTTCTTCGAGATGGTAAAAGTTTTTACTGCCAGCATAGGCTTCATCGCCCATCATCATACCTGCCCACTGCCGATCGCTCATAGCCGAAGTGCCACTATCGGTAAGCAGGTCGATATATACATCGTCCGAGTGAAGTAGAAAGGTGTTGTGTCCGGCTTTGAGAATCGCTTTTTTGCGATGTTCCTCTGTGGTGATGAAAACAGGTTCAACCATCTTTATTTTAAATGGTTCGGCCCAAGAATGCTTTATTGTTTTGTCCATTGGTAAGATTGAATTACATTAAAAAATTGTACTTCAAATCTCGGTGTTGTGGGTGGGTTAAAGTATGATGTGGGTCAGGTTATTGAAGTCGGAAGACGGAAGACGGAAGATTTCAGTCTTCCAACTTCTAAATGTTGTGTAATTCATAATAAGTGGTTCTATTCTTCTACCACTTCAATTTCTACCCTAACATTATACCTTGCTTGCGATGAGTGTTTATCGTACAGCATTTTTTTGCCACCCCACCCTTTTACTTCGTAGCGGTTGGCAGCAATGCCTTGGCTTTCGAGGTAGCGTCCAACAATGCTTGCTCGTTCGGCAGAAAGCTTAACGGCTGTACCTTCTAATTCTCTATGGTCGCCATTTAAGTTAAAAAAATCAACATCGTCATGGTCTTTTAGCGCAATTATTTTACCTGCAGCCTTTCCATTGGTGTGGCCATGAATTACAATTTTAAGTTTAGGGTTGCTCTTCATTAATTCTACCACTTGTTTCAATTCATACTCTGATTTTTCCATCATAATGGCTGCATCTTTATAAAAGAATACTTGGTAAAGTGTTATAAACTCCCCTTTTCTAATGGGAGTCATTTCAAATTTAACAAAGGTGGTGTCACCCAAATTGTCAAGAAAAATACTCATAGGGTCGATTATCGGCTCATAGTATTTAAAATCGAATGATTGTTTTTGCCAACCAATATCGTTGGATTGCACCTGAATCATTTTAGAAGCACTGGTGGGTTCGGCCAATTCAAACGAGCCTTGCGAAGGAGGCGTAGCAATTAGTTTTTGACGCGCAAGATCTATTACATTAAAATCTATTACAATGGGTTTACCGCTTTTGGCATCATAGGCTTCAATAAATAAATAGGTTTTTCCTTGGTGTGAAATAGGTGTTTCTGCTTCCTCAGGTTCTTTTACTTCAGTTGCTAATTCCTCTGTTTGCACAGAATCCTCTTTAATTATCTCCTCCTCGGTGCTGGTTGGAGTTTCTTCAACTTTATTTTCTGGTTCAGCAATAGGATGAACAGGTGCGGGTTTTTCTTCCTGCACTATATTTTGAGATTTATACACATGTACCCACGCTTTAGGTTCGCCTGCTCTTTCTCGTTCTGATGAAATGGCTGCGATGGCTTCAGATCTAGTAGAATAGCTTGCTGAATATACAATTAATAAATTTTTAGTTTGTGACAAACCGTAATTTGCTTCTACGCCCTTACCCTTAAGGTAGTTTACATATTTAATCGCATAGTTTTCTGCCGATGGGGCATAGGCAGCGAGTACCATATAATAGCCAGAAGGGAGTTCTTTTACAGCAACGTTGGCCAGTAAATTGGCAGTTAGGCAAGCAATCAATGTTGCTGCTAATAGTATTTTTTTCATGATAGATGGTATTGCAGTGCTTCAAATAAACAAAAATAAATTCTATTCTCATTGAATTTTCCCGTAAAATGCAATTAGTAGGTGTGATTAGTAGCATAAAAGCAAAAGCCAATGGATAAATACCATTGGTCTTTGCTTAGTATTTGCAATAAATTTACACTCGTCTAGGCTGCTTCAGCTTCAGCTTTTGGAGTGAGCATTAAAATCTCAGTCACTACAATTTCTGTAATGTAGCGTGTTTGGCTATCCTTATCGGTGTACGACCGATGTACAAGCTTACCCGATACCGCCACACGGTTGCCTTTATCTACATAATTATTGATAAACTCGGCCGTTTTACCCCAAGCCACAATATTGTGCCACTGCGTATCTTTTATTTTTTGCCCTTGTTGGTTTACATAAGAATCGGTAGTGGCAAGTGAAAAGTTGACAATCTTTTTGCCTGATTCAAACTCTTTTAATTCAGGTGTGTTACCTAGGTTGCCAATTAGCTGTACATTGTTTGTTAAATTTTTCATGATTCATTTTGTTTAAGTGAATGAAATAATTTCTCCAAAGGTGGGAGCAAGTTTTTGCCTAAGTCGGGTGTTAATTGTTTGTATATGCTTATATTCGTTTGTAAATGTTTGTAAACGAATAATCGCTTAAATTATGGAATCAAGGGGGTGCGAAGAATGTGGAGAAAAAATAATTGGACGAATAGATAAACGTTTTTGTTCCGATTTATGTAGAAATGCGTATAATAATTCGCGCAGTAGAGATAAAAATAACCTGATGCGAAAGGTGAATGGCATACTCCGTAAAAACCGCTCTATTTTAGAATCTCATAACCCCAATGGAAAAGGGAAGGTGAGCAAAACCAAACTATTGAAAGAGGGTTTTGACTTTAGCTACTTTACCAATGTATATACCACCAAAGCAGGTAAACAATATTTTTTTTGCTATGAGCAGGGCTATTTACCCCTCGAACATGACTATTTTGCGCTGGTAATTAAAAAAGAGTATATAGATTGATTATTAAAAATTAGCAATAGAATAAGGGTTACCTTAATTTACGGTGTTTATAAAATTGTGGTATGGTGTTAGAACCTTATTATCGAAAAATTAAATGAATTATATTGGCTCAAAAAATAAATTATCAAGTTTTATAAAATCAGCAGTTTATTCAGTAGTTGGAAAAAATCTATCCAATAAAATATTTTGCGATATTTTTGCTGGTACTGGTATAGTTGGTAGAAATTTTAAACAGGAAGTAAAACAAGTAATTTCAAACGATTTTGAATATTACAGTTATGTTTTAAATAAAAATTATATTGAAAATCACAATAAACTAGAAAATCAAGAATTACTAATTGAAGAACTAAACCAATTACCACTTGTTGAAAATGGTTTTGTGTTTAAAAATTATTGTTTAGGGAGCGGAAGTAAACGGCAGTATTTCTCTGACTATAATGGCAAAAAAATAGACACAATTAGACAGCAAATTGCAAAATGGAACACAGTAAATCAAACCAAACCAAGCCAATATTATTTTTTATTAGCAAGTTTATTAGAAAGTGCTGACAAAGTTGCCAATACAGCATCGGTTTATGGTGCATTTTTAAAACATCTAAAAAAAACAGCGCAAAAAAAGCTTATTTTACAACCTGCGAATTTTGAAATTAATGATAATGAGCATAAGGTGTTTAATAGAGATAGTAATGAATTAATTAAAGAAATAAGTGGAGATATTCTTTATTTAGACCCGCCTTACAATGCAAGGCAATATGGTTCTAATTATCATATTCTAAACACAATAGCAAAATATAATGAGTTTGAACCCAAAGGGAAAACAGGTTTACCTAACTATCAAAAATCAAAATATTGCAGTAAAAATTATGTTTTAAGTGAATTTGAGAACTTGATTAAAAACGCTAACTTTAATTACATATTTTTAAGTTATAATAATGAAGGTTTAATGTCGGTTGGTGATGTAAAAAAAATAATGAGCAAATACGGAAAGTATGATATTACAGCAACAAATTATCAGCGATTTAAAGCAGACAAAGACGAAAATAGAAATCACAAAGCAAATAGCACCGAAGAATATTTACATATATTAGAGAGATAACGCCCTATAATAAAGTTTAATAATAACCAGAGTAGTAGTAAATATAAACATTTTAGTGATTTTTTTAAAAAATCACATCTGCAATAGACTAGCTTTCTTATTAAATCCGTTATAAGATATTAACTAAAGAAGATTAACGAATATAAAACATGAAAAAATTGAATAGTATTAAATTATGGAGTTTATTAATCAGTGTATTTTTTAGCTCTTGCAATAGTAACTCACCCGACCCCATTGTAGAGAGTGAAAAAAAAGAGTTTAAATCTTCGTTTGAAAATGTGGAGGACTTTTCTGGCTTCTACCTTACCCCACAAGACTATCAAGGCACTTCATTCCACGAACTTTCAGATACCATTGTACGCAGTGGCACTTATGCCCACCGTGCATGGATAGATGGCGCAAATCCACCCTCGATAACTACCAATAACAACCACAGAGGTTACCCAACAGTTCAGTTGCAAAAAACTACTGAGGGTGTTTTTAAAACACCCGCCTATGTTACCCTTTGGGTTTGGTTAGATATGGAACTGCAACAAAGTAATAATGGAGGAGAAGAGGATTGGTTCAGTTTTGCAACATTTACAGATGATGAATCTGATAATTGGGCAGAAACCGTATTGGTAAATTTAAGTAAAGAAGGATTTGTGCATTTAATGCATGTGCCAACTCAAGGAAAAAAAGAGTATATATTTCAAACTAATACAGTAGCTTTTCCGCAAAAAGAATGGGTTGAGCTTACCATTTATTTAGATTTTTCGAACAACGGTTATGCAAAGGTATGGCAGAATGGAACGTTGGTGTCTCACGCAAAAGTAGAGAAGGCAAAAAATCAATTGGCTCAAGCTCATTTTGGGTTGTACTGCCCGCCCCAAATGGTAAAAGGCGTAGTTTATAATGATGATTTGTGGATTAGAGAGGTTGATAACGAGTGATTTGGGTATATTTTCGATAATCTAGCATCTAACGTTGAATTAATAATTGCGTTTTGTTGCGACATTTGCACAGATGAAGTTAAGTTGAGTCCACTCCGAAAACACCTAAAACCAAAAAAGTTTCTTTTGGGCATCTTTTCATCTTTTTCAATCCGCTGATACCCAGGCATCAACGAATCTCAAAAAATGAAAATCTACTCCCAAATAACTCTTTTTTGAAAATTGTCTGTTTTCGGAGTGGACTCAGTTAAGTTGATAACCTGAGTTCGGGATAATAGGTTACTCAAATCAAACCTGTATTTTTGTAAAAACTACGCTTTGAAAAACCATTTATATTGCCACAGCCTTACCCAATACAAAAGGCGCAAAACCATTGAAGTAAAAATAGGAAATACCACTTTAGGTGGAAATAACCCTATTCGAGTGCAATCAATGACTACCTGCAACACAATGGATACAGATTGCACTGTAAAACAATCCATCCGTATGGTAGAGGCGGGTTGTGAATATGTTCGAATTACGGCTCCTGGCATCCGCGAAGCAGAGAATCTTAAAGTAATTAAGCAAGCACTTGTGGCGCAAGGAATAAATGTGCCACTCGTAGCCGATATTCATTACACACCCAATGCCGCTATGGAGGCCGCCAAATATGTTGATAAGGTGAGGATTAATCCTGGCAATTATGCGGACAAAAAGAAATTCGAAACCCTTGAATACACCGATGCCTCCTATCAAGAAGAAATAGAGCGCATGGAGGAGAAGTTTGTGCCACTTATAAGCCAATGTAAAAAGTATAATACGGCTCTACGCATTGGCACCAACCACGGTTCCTTATCCGATCGTATTTTAAGTAGGTATGGAGATACGCCTATGGGAATGGTGGAGTCGGCTTTGGAGTTTGTTCGTATTTGTGAGGCGCAAGAATTTTACAATATTGTGCTTTCGATGAAAGCCAGTAATACCCGAGTAATGGTGCAAGCATATCGTTTATTGGTAAATAAATTAGAAGAAGAAGGTTTAAAACCATACCCACTCCACTTAGGGGTAACAGAGGCAGGAGATGGCGAAGATGGGCGAATTAAGTCATCGGTAGGTATTGGCACCTTGTTGGAAGATGGTTTGGGCGACACCATTCGCGTATCGTTAACCGAAGAACCCGAATTAGAAATGCCCGTGGCCGAAGCTATGGTAAAAAGGTATGCTGGTTATGGCAATCAAAAGATGGATGAGCTACCCATCTATGATAAAAACCCGTTTGAGTATGCTGCACGTGAAACTCATGCGGTGCTTGATTTTGGCGCAGAGGCAAGCCCAAGGGTAATTGCTAATTTTAAATCTCAAGAACTTAAAAATACAGAAAGCCTGCATTCGATTGGTTACCGATATATACAGGCTACGGATAAGTGGATTAGTTTAGATACCGCTGCTGATTATATTTATTTGGGTAAAAATAACCTCACGGTTGAGTTGCCCTCAGGATTAAAAGCCATATTGGATTCTACGGTTTGGAGTAATAAGAGGTTTATAAATAATACCTATCCTCTTTTTACAATTAAAGAATATGCACAGGCAGCATATAAACACGAATCACTCAATTTTTTACTGGTTAACCTGCC
Organism: Cyclobacteriaceae bacterium; assembly: GCA_026989535.1. Lineage (GTDB taxonomy): Bacteria > Bacteroidota > Bacteroidia > Cytophagales > Cyclobacteriaceae > JAKISE01. The sequence goes on along the minus strand of JALSJD010000054.1, from coordinate 16,699 downwards.
TTTAAAGCAAGAATTACCTCCGTTAGATACTCAAACCGTGCTTGTATTAACAACCGATGCAAGCCACCCAATGCCTGTATTTAGGCAGTTTATGCTTGGGTTAATGCACCAGCAAATTACGGCTCCGGTTGTCTTGGCTCATTCGTATAAAAATAGTACACCTAGCGATTTTCAATTATTTGCGGCTACCGATGTGGGAGGTGTACTCATTGATGGCTTAGGCAATGGCATTATGATTAAATATGCCTCAGACACCTGTAATTATAATGAGCTTTCGAATAATACAGCTTTTGGCATATTGCAAGCAGCACGTACACGTATGTCGAAAACCGAATATATCTCTTGCCCATCTTGCGGTAGAACTTTATTTGATTTGCAATTAACCACAGCAAAAATTAAAGAAAAAACCGATCATCTTAAAGGGGTAAAAATTGGCATTATGGGTTGCATTGTAAACGGCCCGGGCGAAATGGCCGATGCAGATTATGGCTATGTAGGAGCTGGTGTTGAAAAAATATCGTTATACAAAGGGCAAGAGGTAGTTCAAAAAGGCTTAAAGCCCGAAGTGGCCGTAGATGCCCTCATTCAGCTTATTAAAGATGACGGACGGTGGGTAGAACCGGAGGAACCAATAACCAATAACCAATAACCAATAACCAATAACCAATAACCAATAACCAATAACCAATAACCAAGTAACATTATCCCAATAATGAACATTGAAGAATATCGTAATTATTGCTTGGCAAAAAAAGGCGTAACCGAAGAATTTCCTTTTAACGAAATAGCTTTAGTATTTAAGGTTATGGGTAAAATGTTTGCGTTAATTGATGTGGAAAAGTTTGACTCTATTAGTTTAAAATGTAACCCTGAAAGGGGAGTAACTCTACGCGAAGAGTATGCAGGAATTAATTATGCCTATCATTTTAATAAGAAACATTGGATAGGCATGGCTACCGATGGTTCAGTGCCAAAAAGTTTAATGTACGAGCTAATTAATCATTCTTATGAGTTAGTAGTGAGCAAATTGCCCAAGAAAATAAAACAAGAACTCGAAGATTACGAAAAATGAAGGATGACCAACCAAATGGCGATGCAAAACACATCGCAAATTCATATTAAATTCTAATGCCTCAAATAAAATATTTTCACTATTTTAAGTTTGCGCAAACATGAAACAATTATACTAAATTTTTAATCTATCTATTTCAATTTTACCAGCTCTTCTTACTTTAGTGGTTCTTTTAGCACTAATTTTTTAGACCTAATGAAGTTACTACGTTTATTGCACACAATTTACGCTATTTTTTTATTTGTTGTATCTGTAATTGTGTTATTTCCATTTTTCTTCTTATTCGGGCTTAACCCTAAGTGGCATTTTTTAGCGTATAAATTAGATAATTATTGGGCCTTAGTTTATTTTCCGCTTTGCTTTTTTAGAACACAGGTAGTTTTTGAAGGCGAAAAACCTGGTGGAAATCCCGTTATTTACTGTGCTAACCATTTTTCAACCATGGATATACCGAGCATGGCATTACTGCCGAAGCAAGCTTGTTACGTTGGCAAGGAATCGATTACTAAATTGCCATTATTTGGGTATATGTTTAAAACACTGCATATTACAATAGATAGAGCTAGTTTTAGAGATAAGGGAAGAGTTTATCAAAAGTATAAGAAAGCCATTGGGCAAGGCAAGTCTTTGTTCATCTTTCCAGAAGGAGGTATAAGCTCTGCTAAAATCCCAGAACAATCAAATTATAAAGAGGGCGCTTTTAAATTGGCCATCGAACTTAAAGTTCCAATAGTGCCTGTAAGTATCCCTTATAATTGGCAAGTATTACCCGATGGTGATTGGCTTATTAAGCAAAACAAGATTAAATTGATTGTACACAAGCCAATAGATACGGCCAATTTGGAAGCCCAAGATATGAGAATGCTTAAAGATAAAGTACGCAACATCATTCAGGCCAGTATAAATAAGGAAAACAACATAGAATGAATGAGCTAACCCTTTTAGGGTTCTCTGAGATACTCCGAAGATGCGGAGCGTGTTCTACAAGCGTCATTTTTCAGTATATCCGCTAGGCTGGCGGAGGGTAATCTACCATTGACAGAGTAAAGAATTTCAAAGAAGGGATGCCGGATCAGCCAGCTGGCTGACTGGCAAAGTATAAAAAGCACATTTCCCCGCATCCGTTGCGGGGCCTCCATTTTAAAAGCATTTTCTGTCATTTACCTCCGCTGACCCGCCAAATGGTCGGATTCCGCTCTCGTAAGGCATCCGCCTTACAAAAACTAGTTAGATGAAATTATTCGTGCGCTATAAGTAGTTAAACATAGGATTATAATCGGTTATAGCAATATAAATAAACCACCTCTTTAACTTTGGCTATACATCGCTACATACTACTAAACTATGCACAAATACTTTTTCTGGCTCAACTGGAATCAACCTCTAAAATTTATAGCATCGTTGCTGTTCTTTATACTTATCGTACTAATTACAGTATCTATGGTGCTTATTATAGTAGGCCCCGAAGGAATCATCGGTTGGCATACCTTTAGTCAAAAAACGGCTGTAGATGTTGTTTCGCAAACTATAAATGTAGGCCCATTTAGCTTTCCTTTTTCAGAACAGCTAATGGTTATTAAAGAGTTTGTATCTGGAGCCAAAATGCCTGATGTGGCTTTGGCTAAGGAGGTTGCATTAATTTTTATAATTATTTGTGTGGGTGTTTTTCTTGCCCTAATTACTTATTTAAACCGGTTTGGATTTATTCTTTTTTCAACTTTTATATTCTTTTTTATTATTTTTCTACACCCCGAAATGCTAAAAATGGTCGATGTGCATGACCGATGGATATTGGGGGGGATGTTTATTTTGTTTATCGCACCCGCTTACTACTTTCAAGCATTCGGAAAAAATGCCTCGTTTGGGGTAAAACTTGCGACTATGTTAGGCGTAGTGGGTATTTTTCTTTTGATGGTAGTTACGCTTAGCCCTGTAAAAGAGCCTTTAAATTTACTGTTTAGCTATGGCATTTTAGCACCTTATTTAGTAGTACTGCTTTTTATATTTATGGTGGGGCACGAAATTATCAACGGGTTTATTTTGGCTATTGCCAGTGGCAAGCAGGAAGCAGGCAATAATCGAATTAAGCATTTCTTAGCCATTTCGGTCATTTATCTGTTAAACGTATTATTCTCATATCTTCAAATTACCCATGTAATTAGATGGGATTTTATTACCATTAACCCTATTTTTCTATTAGCGGTAGCTGCTATTATAGGCGTGTGGGGCATTAGCCAACGATTTGTTCTTTACAAAAAAGTGAGTGCAAGCCAGCAAGTGTGGGTGCTATTATACTTAATTCTTTCGGTTATTGCTTTTGCCACCATTTCTTACCTTCTATTTAGCCTCGAAGACCCCTTAGTAAAAATAGTTAACGATTTTATCATTTTTACGCAATTGGCTTTTGGTGCTGCTTTTCTGTTGTATGTGCTCTATAATTTTATTTCTATTATTGAACAAGGGCATTCGGTGAAGGATATTTTGTATCAACCACAGAACCTGCCTCATGTGAGTTACCGAGTGCTTGGTGTAGCTATTTTAACAGGCCTTGTGCTTATGCGCGATATAAACTATCCTATTTGGTACTCTTTGGGTGGGTATTACAATTCTATTGCCAGCTATTTTGAAGATATTGAGGATGATAAAGTGGCCATCCTTTTTTACGAACGTGGAGCAGATTTGAGCAAAAGAAATCATAAGAGCAATTATAAATTGGGTATGTATTATATTGATGATGACAGAACCAAGGCCATTGAGTATTTTGGAATCGCTTCTGAACGAGTTCCTACGGCTCAAGCCTTTGTAAATAAGGCTAATCTGGCATCTGATTTGGGCAATTATTTCGAATCCCTTTTTACGCTTCAGCAGGGCAATAAAAAACTGCCCAACTCACTAGAACTTAAGAATAATTTAGCCTTGCAATTTGGCAAATCAAAAATGCTCGATTCTGCATGGCATTATTTTGTAGAAGCAGAATCGTTTCATCCGGCTCAAAATAATGCCTTAGGGTTTGTTATCAAGCATAACTTTACCATCAATGCCCAAGACTCCTCCTTTTTGTTCGATAAGTTAAATGAGGTTGGACAAGCAAATGCGGCTGCGCTTGGTTACAAACCCACCCTCGAAGGAGAACTATCGGGGGATAATATGATGAATGCGGCTTTATTAAATAATGCATTGGTTAACCAACTAATAGCCTTCACACCCAGCGCATATTCTTCTATTGTTCAATTAGTAGATAGCACCCAAAACGAAAGCTCCCTTGAAGAACTGAACTATGCTTTGGCAGTTTATGAACTCCGTAACGAACTTATTACCAATGCATTAAATCGTTTGCAAAAATTAACTACTCTAGGTTCTGATAATCAAGCGAGGTATTTCGAGCTTTTGGGTCTTATTAATTTAGAACATAAATCCTACACCAAAGCAGAAGAATATTTTATGCTGGCCAATGAATATAAGCAGCCGGGGCAACGATCATATACAACCGAAATAGCAGTGGCGCAGTCGGAGGGAGGCTATTTTACCGATGCCATTCAATCTTGGGAGCTTGTAAAACAGGAGGGCACCACCGAAGACTCGCTAAAATCCATTGCTATGATTCAAATTCTTTCCTCTATTATTACTAATAACGATTCTATACAAGCCAACGATATAAACTTATACATTAAAGCAAGGCAGCAGCGTTTATGGGTTGATGAGTTTGCGGTTAAGGGTACATTTGAGCAAATTAAAGAGGCTAAACTAAAAGATGAGTTAGCCTTAGAATTAGCTACTTATTATTTTAACACGGGTAATAATGAGGCAACCAAACTATTTTATGATAAAGTAGATGAGGGGAATAAATCAATTTTAAGGTCTTTATTGCTATTAAATATTCGAATGGCCTATGCCGGTTTAGTGCCAGATTTAGAGGCACAAATTAACAATTTATACAAAGCAGGGTATGATTTTTCGAAAGCAGAACGGTTGGAAAAGCTGTTCTACACCTCTAATAAAAACAACATAGCTCCCAATATTGCAGAAATGTTTGGCTCTCAAAATCCTTTTTTTGCCGAAGGTGTTGTGTGGGCGGCTACCTATTTTAAAAACGATGCTGATGCTTATAAAGCGTATAATTTGTTGCAAGAGAGCTTAAATATTAATCCTGATAATAGGCTATTGCTCGAAGCCTACATACTAGAGGCCATTCGCATAGGGTTTGAAGAATACGCAGATACAGCCTTACAGCATTACCGAGCGTTATTTCCCGGTGATTTATTTTATAAATTTCTACAAAAAGTAGAAGAGCAAAAGGCTAAGTTTAATGCAATGGCTGATGAGGTGTAATAATAAAAATTTCAAATCTATTAAGAGTTTGATTTTTGAGGCTAAGTTCTAATTAACACAGCATTTTTTAAAAGTTCTTAGTATTGGACTCACCAATATTTCCCACAGATAACGCAGATTCCCGCCAATTTTTTTCTGCGCAAATCAGCGTTATCTGCGGGAGAAAAACAATAGGTGCGTAAATAAACTATGAGTGAGGGGGATTGTTAGTATATTTTGCTGTATTTATTAGATAGCCATTTTTGATAATTGCGCTACTCGGGGCGGTTCCGATAGCTATCGAAATTACTGGGGTAATCAGGCGCAGCCGAGTGTTTTTTTGACAAGCCTGCCTTGCCAGTTCAGGTAAGCATAACGAAGATAGCGGACTTTATAGACAGGCATTTATTTTTTTTGCCGTTAACATTAGGGTAGAACATTTCATCAAAAAAAATGCAAACATCTAAGCATAACATTTTGATTACTTCTAAAACTATTACAATTTGCCTTCTATGACCAAAATGATAAAAACAACAGGCATTACTCGAATGTACCAAATGGGTTCAGAAACGGTGCATGCGCTAAGCGGTGTAGATATTGAAATTAATAAAGGAGAGTATGTTGCCTTTATGGGGCCATCAGGTTCTGGCAAATCTACACTTATGAATATTATTGGTTGCTTAGATACACCAACCGCAGGAACTTATATTCTTAATAATAACGATGTAAGCCATTTAACAGAAAATGAGCTAGCCGAAATTAGAAATAGAGAAATTGGCTTTGTATTTCAAACATTTAACTTATTGCCGAGGGCTACAGCGCTCGAAAACGTGGCTCTTCCATTAATTTATGCCGGTTATGGCAAGTCTGAGCGTGAAGAAATGGCACTTCAAACCTTAGAAAACGTAGGTTTGGGCGACAGAGCAACTCACCGACCCAATGAGCTTTCAGGTGGGCAACGCCAACGTGTGGCCATTGCACGAGCGTTAGTAAACAACCCAAGTATTATTTTGGCTGATGAGCCAACTGGTAATTTGGATAGTAAAACTTCGTATGATATTATGGATTTATTTCAAAAATTACACGATGCAGGTAATACTATTATTATGGTAACACACGAAGAAGATATTGCAGGATATGCACACCGTATTATTCGACTTAGAGATGGCTTGATTGAAAAAGATAGCATAAATACCAACGTACGGAGAGCAGAAGTTGCTCAACTCTAAACTCTCAACTCCCAACTCCCAACTCCCAACTCTAAACTCTAAACTCTAAACTCTAAACTCTAAACTCTAAACTCTAAACATCTCTTTTCTACATGAAAATCTACACTAAAACAGGTGATAAAGGTAAAACCTCCCTTTTTGGAGGAACCCGTATTAGCAAAGCGGACGACCGACTAGAAGCCTACGGTACAGTTGATGAGCTTAATTCTTACATTGGCTTAATTAGAGATACTCAAAAAAATAAGGGGCGAAGAGCAATGCTAAAAGAGATTCAGGATAGGTTATTTACTATTGGAGCCAATTTAGCAACGGATAAGGATAGCAAAAAGAATCAAGTACCCGATCTCTTAGAGGCTGACATTGAGTTGCTCGAAAAAGAAATGGACATAATGGAGGAGGGTTTAGCCCCTATGACCTCTTTTATATTGCCCGGTGGGCATATAAATGTATCGTATTGCCATGTGGCACGTTGTGTTTGCCGCAGAACAGAACGGCTAACGATTAAACTAACAGAATCGGTGGATGTAGAACCAATTATTATTCGGTATTTAAACCGATTATCCGATTATCTTTTTGTACTAAGCCGAATGGTGGCCAAAGAACTAGGTGTTGATGAAGTGCCTTGGAATGCAAGAGAAAAGTAGGTTTTAGTTTCTTGTGACAGTAACCCAAAGAAATGGCATAAATGACGCAGACAATAAAAAATACACTTAAAATATTAGTACTATTTATTTTCGTTGGCTATTTAGCAAGTTGCCGTAAAACTGATATTGAGGTAACACCAATAAAAGAAGGACTGTTTACGGAAAATATTACTATTGACGGCATCATTAGAAAGTATGCAATATATATACCTCAAGGATTAGGAGATTCTTCGTATCCATTAATATTTGAATTACACGGTGGAGGAGTATATATTGAAGATATGACTGGAGAAAGCGGATTTAAAACACCCTATAAATTATGGATAAGCAAGGCAGATTCTGAAAAATTTATTGTCATTTTCCCAGAAGGACTAAATGGTACATATGGCAAACCTACCTGGAATGATTGCAGAGCAAATGCAATGGTTAGTTCTACGGCTAATGATGTTAATTTTATCTCAAAACTAATTGATAGAATAGCTGCTTCATATAACATTAATGTTAATAGAGTATATGCATCTGGAACCTCAAATGGAGGATTTTTGGCATTAAGGCTTGCAGTAGAATTATCTGACAGAATTGCAGCAGTAGCAGCAACAGTATCTGCAATGGCAGACAGTTCAGAGTGTGGACAACCCATTAATCCTATTTCAGTTTTATTTATGAACGGTACTGATGACAACAATATGCCTTATGATGGTGGAACGATAGGAAATCCTCCTAATCCAGACCACGGAACGGTTTTCTCCACAGAAACTTCTGTAAATATATGGACTACTTTTAGCCAAACAGATGCAATACCTATTGTTACTAACTTTCCTGATTTAGACCCAAATGATGGAGGAACAGTATCAAGATACACTTATTCAAATGGTAATGAAGGAACAGAAGTTGTTTTATATAAAGTTTTAGGTGGTGGACATTCGGCTCCAAGTATTTTAGAGCAATACTCGTCATTGTTTGAGCAAAGTTTTGGCAGACAAAATCACGACATTGAAATGACCACCGAAGTTTGGTCTTTTTTTAAGGATAAGACTTTATAACTTGTCATATAGAATAAATGGCAACTGCCAAGGTATATAGTTTATAGTAATATGGTAAATATTAATATTTTAACATTGAGTCCATTCCGAAAACAGGCATTTTTCACAAAAAGACTTTTTTGGTTTTGGGTGTTTTCGGAGTGGACTCAACATTAAATAACTATTGGTATAAGTTGAAAGGGTTGTGTTTCAAAATTCGCCCAAACCATATATCAACTGGTTTGTACACTCTGTGCCTTAGAGTTTTCGTGTGACTATGTTTATTTGAAGTATTCAAGCATTAAGGGATGAGTTCAATCTAGGCAATAACGGCTTATTGACTTAAAGACAACAAGGTGGCACTTATTTGCAATCCAGAAGCCTTACAAACAGGTTCATTGATTTTAAATTTTAGCTTTGAGTTTTCTAAGATAAAAGCTATGGAGACTCCATTGTTTAAACCTCCTTGCTCAGAAACCACTAAGGTGTTTTTAAGAATCGTGGGGGTATTTAATTGCTTAATAATTGATTTATATTTACTGCTCACAAATATTATGTGGTATTTGCCAGCTTCGGAGGCAGAAGATGCTTTTGTTACTTCAATGGCTTTATTATTAAACTTTCGGAGGCCAATTACATTATTTATCTCTGCAACAGTTGCTTCGTCAGCAAAAACACCAATTAAATATTTGTCTTCAACATTTTTCCATTTTATATTTTTTACAAAATTATAAAGGTAAAGCGAGTGCATTTTTGTGATACTATGTTGACTATAACCTGTAGATGCTACAGCAAAAAATAGGCTAAAAAAGAGGGCAATGGTTTTTTTCATAGAACACTTTTTATTATTGTTATTAGCCCTTTATGTTATAAAATGCCCAAAAGTAACTGGATGATTTTTATACATCAAAGAGGAATGCGTAAGTTCAAGTAGTAAATGGAACTTATACGTTTTCAGCCTGATGCCTAACGACCGTATAACTGCAAATGCAATTATGCAATCGTTTGTAAGTACCTGTACGTTTGCATAAAGTTAAGAAAAACATGTCATTAAAACAGCTCTTTGGCAATCCTATACACAGGCTCTGCTTTGCCCATAGAGTAATAATGTAACGTAGGCACATTATGCTGCATTAATTCTTTCGATTGTTGAATAGCCCACTCCACGCCCACTTCTTTGGCTTGTTCGTTGGTGGTGCATTTTTCAAGGGCATCGCCTAAGTCTTCGGGTAAGTCGATATGAAAAATACTGGGTAAAATATTGGCTTGTTTTAGGGTGGTAATGGGTTTTAAGCCCGGTATTATAGGAATGTCAATTCCTTCTGACCTGCATTTATCCACAAAATCAAAATATTTCTGATTATCGAAGAACATTTGGGTTACAATGTAATCGGCACCTGCTGCTACTTTTTGTTTAAGATACTTTAAGTCGCTTTTCATATTGGGGGCTTCAAAATGCTTTTCGGGGTAACCCGCCACGCCCATACAAAAATCGGTATGGGCTGCATTTTGTAAATCATCGTCTATGTAAATGCCCTTATTCATATTGCTCACCTGATTGAGCAAATCAATGGCATAATTATTTCCATCAGGGTCGGGTACAAACCGTGGCTCTGATTTAATGGCATCGCCCCTGATAAGCAATACATTATCGATGCCTAAAAAGTTTAGATCGATTAAGGCATTTTCGGTTTCTTCTTTGCTAAAACCACCACAAATAATATGAGGTACGGTATCTACATTATACTTATTGGCAATGGCGGCACAAATACCTACCGTGCCTGGCCGCTTTTTGGTCGATTTTTTTTGCAATAAACCATTAGGCATTTTTTTATACACGTACTCCTCTCGGTGGTAGGTAACATCTACAAATGGGGGGTTAAACTCCATTAAAGGGTCTAAATGGTTAAACAAGTCTTTAATATTGTCGCCTTTTTTAGGAGGAAGGATTTCCAAGCTAAATAAGGTCTTTTTTGCATTTTTTATATGTTCTACTACTTTCATATTCTTACTCTATTCTTGCCACTAAGACTCTAAGGCTCTAAGTTTCACTAAAACCTTTCTTGGTGGTTCTTAATGCCTTCCTGTCTTCGTGGCTCATCTTAATTTACAAATCTTCTTATTCCGTTTTTTATTAAAGGCACATTGAAATTAATTAAATAGCCCAATCTATTGTTGGTAAGTTTTAAGTGACTTAAAATCTGCGCTTCCCACACAGGGTTTACAAGCTCTATCGCTTTTAACTCACAAATGATTCTATTTTCAACCAATACATCTAACCTTAAGCCTTCTTTGAATTCAATGCTATCATAAACAATCTTAACCGCAACCTGTCTTTCAAAGTGTAATCCTCTTTTTTTTAGTTCGTGACAAAAGCATACTTCATATATTTTTTCTAACAATCCAGGGCCTAAAGTTTTATGTACAGTATAAGCTGCATCCACTATTTTTTTACCGATAGTTTCTAGTTCAATAGGTATAGGTTCAAACTCTTTCATACTTCTTTATTTTTGCCACTAAGGCACTAAGACGCAAAGTTTCACTAAGTATTTTAGTGCGTCTTGGAGTCTTTCTGTCTTTGTGGCCTATTTCAATAATTCAAATTCGGTTTTAGCCATTTTTCAGCTTCTTCTATTGTTATATTTTTCCGTTTGGCATAGGCCTCCACTTGGTCTTTGCCAATTTTACCTACGCCAAAATAGGTGGCATTTGGGTGGGCAAAATAAAAGCCACTTACCGATGCTGCCGGATACATCGCAAAACTTTCGGTAAGTTCAATGCCTGTATTTTTCTCCACTTCCAGCAAATCAAATAGTGTTCTTTTTTCGGTATGGTCGGGGCAGGCCGGGTAACCGGGGGCAGGCCTAATGCCTTGGTATGATTCTTTAATAAGAGAATCGTTATCTAAACTTTCATCGCTTGCGTAGCCCCATAATTCTTTACGCACTTTTTGGTGCATTAATTCTGCAAAGGCTTCTGCCAATCGATCGGCCAATGCTTTTACCATTATAATATGATAGTCATCGTGGCCTGCTTCGTACTTGGCAATTAGCTTTTCAATGCCCAGCCCTGTGGTTACAGCAAAGCCTCCTATATAACCCCCCAAAGCTTCATTTTTAGGTGCTACATAATCTGCTAAGCTGTGGTTAAACCTGCCTTCGCCTTTTTTGTTTTGCTGACGTAAGAAGTGGAAATTGGATAGTACTTTATTTTTAGTCTCATCTTTATACACCTGAACAGATTCGTTTTTGCTTGCTGCCGGATAAATACCTACAACGGCTTTAGCAATGAGCGATTTATTGGCAATCAATTCATCCAATAACGTATTAGCATCCTTTAATAGTTTAGTAGCTTCTTCTCCTACCACTTCATCGGTTAATATGTTGGGGTATTTGCCTTTTAGCATCCATGTATTAAAAAAGGGCGACCAATCAATAAAGTTTCTAATCTCTTCTACCGAGTAATTATTATACACTTTAGTGCCTATAAAATTAGGAGTTAGGTTTTCTTGATTGTTCCAATTCAGCATTTGCCTGTTAGCAATGGCTTCTTCAATTGGAGGTAGTAGTTTTACTTCACGTTTTGCTAAATAATCCTCACGCAGTTTTTTATATTCTTTTTTAATTGAATCAAAAAATGTATCGTTTTTTAAAAGTGCGCCTGCTACGGGCACACTACGTGATGCATCATGCACGTGCAAAACTGGCCCACTGTATTCGGGATCTATTTTTACAGCGGTATGAATACGGCTGGTGGTGGCTCCACCAATAAGTAATGGGGTTGTAAAACCTTCTCGTTCCATTTCTTTGGCCACATACACCATTTCGTCAAGCGAAGGAGTTATGAGGCCACTTAGCCCAATTATATCAACATTTTGCTCTTTGGCTGCCAGCAATATTTTATCGGCAGATACCATCACTCCTAAATCAATAATTTCGTAATTATTGCAAGCCAGCACCACGCCAACTATATTTTTGCCAATATCGTGCACATCCCCTTTTACGGTAGCCAGCAGTATTTTGGATTGGGAACGAGCACCTGCTTGCTTTGCTGCTTCGAGGTATGGCAAAAGGTATGATACCGCCTTTTTCATTACCCTCGCACTTTTAACCACTTGTGGCAAAAACATTTTACCCGAACCAAAAAGGTCTCCAACCGTATTCATTCCGTTCATTAAAGGGCCTTCAATAACTTCCAAAGGTTGCTCAAAGTTTTTGCGGGCTTCTTCGGTGTCATCATCAATATATTCCACAATTCCTTTTACCAGAGCGTGACTTAACCGATCTTCTACCTTTTCTTCGCGCCAAGAGTCGTCTATTATTTTTTGTTTAGTGCTACCTTTTACGGTTTGGGAAAAATCCAGTAATCGTTCGGTGGCATCATCTCTTCTGTTTAAAAGTACGTCTTCTACATGGGCTAGTAAATCTTTCGGGATTTCATCATACACCTCCAGCATTCCAGGGTTTACGATGCCCATATCCATCCCATTTTTAATGGCGTGATAGAGAAAAGCAGAGTGCATAGCTTCGCGCACTGCATTATTGCCTCTAAACGAAAAAGACACATTGCTTACACCTCCACTTATTTTAGCTCCGGGCAAATTATCTTTTATCCATTTGGTAGCCTTAAAAAAATCGACTGCATTATTACGGTGCTCCTCCATACCGGTGGCTACCGGAAAAATATTGGGGTCGAAGATTATATCCTGAGGTGGAAACTTAACTTGATTCACCAGTATTCGATAGGCTCGTTCACAAATTTCTATTCTCCTTTTATAACTATCCGCTTGCCCTTCCTCATCAAAGGCCATTACAATTACGGCTGCTCCATACCGCTTTATTTGAGTTGCCTGATAGATAAATTCTTTTTCACCCGATTTTAAACTGATGGAGTTTACAACTCCTTTCCCTTGGATACATTTTAAGCCTGCTTCAATAATTTCCCATTTAGAGGAATCAATCATAATAGGTACTCGAGAGATGTCAGGTTCGGAAGCAATGAGATTTAAGAAAAGTACCATGGCTGCTTTTCCATCGATTAGCCCCTCGTCCATATTTACATCAATGATTTGGGCACCATTTTCAACTTGATCTCTAGCCACAGACAGGGCTTCTTCAAACAGCTCTTCTTTAATAAGCCTTAAAAACTTTTTAGAACCCGTTACATTGGTTCGTTCCCCCACATTTACAAAATTAGATTCGGGCGTGATTACGAGTGGTTCGAGGCCGCTTAATATTAATGGTTGATTTTGTTTCATAGTTTATTATTGTCCACAGCTTATTAGTCCACAGTCCACAGCTTATTAGTCCACAGACCACAGCTTTTAGTCCACAGTCCACAGCTTTTAGTCCACAGTCCACGGCTTTTAGTCCACAGTCCACGGCTTTTAGTCCACAGTCCACGGCTTTTAGTCCACAGTCCACGGCTTATTAGTCCACAGTCCACAGCTTTTAGTCCACAGTCCACGGCTTATTAGTCCACAGTCCACAGCTTTAGTCCACAGTACTATCGTTTAAATTATAACTCTCTTAATCATTAATTCTACTTTATTATCTATTTTATCAGTGGTGCAAAAGTCGTAAACTAATTAGCTGTGGACTAAAAGCCGTGGTCTATAAGCCATGGACTAAAGCCTGTACTATCTTAAGCTTCTTCTTAATGCTTGAATTTTAATCGTAAGATTTTCATACTGATCATAAAGCGTTTTAAATTTCTCTTGGTCAATATACCCTCTATTTCTAGCTATAAACAAACACGAAACCACCTCGATACCTGACCGCAGCGCAAATCCTAAAAAACGATTAAACTCTTTATCCGACTGTCCGGTACTGCCTTCGGCAATGTTAAGCGCAACCGAATCTGCCGCCCTCTTTATTTGAGAGGTTAATATGTAAATTTCATGTTTGGGAAAATTCTCAATGGTAAATTTATCAATCTTATCACTTAAATCTAAAGCGATTTTCCACACTTCTAATTTTTCAAATTTAAATGCCATAATTATTTAGTTTATGCTAATTATTTAATTTACTGTGGGCTTTTAGCAGTGGGCTTAAAGACCGTGGACTAAATTGCGCAGCAAGTTCTGCAATTACCCTAATATGCTCAGGCGTAGTACCACAACAACCACCCACAATATTCAGGATGCCATCATTTAAAAAATCTTTAATTTGTTCGCCCATCAGTTCCGGGGTTTCGTCATACTCGCCAAACTCGTTGGGCAGGCCCGCATTTGGGTGGGCACTTACCATAAATGGCGCATTTTTATCTAAAATTTGCAGATATTGGCGCATTTCTTTGGCACCTAGCGCACAATTAAGCCCAATACTAAGCAGAGGCATGTGGGAAACAGAAGTTAAAAAAGCTTCGGTGGTTTGGCCAGATAATGTTCTGCCACTGGCATCGGTAATAGTACCCGACACCATAATGGGAAGTTCTTTGCCCAGCTCATCAAATACTTCTTGAATGCCGAACAAAGCCGCTTTCGCATTCAGGGTATCAAAAACAGTTTCTACTAATAATAAATCTGCACCACCTTCAATTAGACCTTTGGCTTGCTCTTTGTACGCCTCCTTTAGTTCATCAAAAGTAATGGCTCTAAAACCTGGTCGGTTTACATCGGGTGATAATGAAGCGGTGCGGTTGGTTGGTCCCATAGAGCCTGCCACAAACCGAGGCTTATGTGGCTCTTTGGTAGTAAATTCATCGGCTACTTCACGGGCAAGCTTGGCAGATAAAAAATTAATATCATATACCGCTTCTTGCAAATCGTAATCGGCCTGTGCTATGGTGGTTCCACTAAAGGTGTTGGTTTCGGCAATGTCGGCTCCGGCTTCAAAGTATTCCGCATGAATTGCTCTTAGCACATCGGGTCTTGTTAAGGCCAGCAAATCATTATTGCCTTTTAGTGGTTTGTTATGATTTTTGAACCGCTCGCCTCTAAAATCTTCTTCGGTAAGGTTATACCGTTGAATCATAGTGCCCATGGCACCATCTAATACAAGGATTCTATCTTTTAATATTTCTTTTATGTTCATTCTATCTCCTCGTTAAACGTCATTCCTCGTTTAACGTCATTCCTGCGAAGGCAGGAATCCCTATCAATTAATAACAGATTCCTGCCTTCGCAGGAATGACGTTCATAATTTATGACTATACTTATAAAGAAAGAATGAGAGATGAAGCTTTTAGCTTAACTCATCTTTACTTAACTATACTCTAGTTAAGAAGGGAATTAGCACCAAGTTTGCCAAGGTTGCTAAGACATCTCAGGGCCCAATCCCTCCGTCTTTCTTGATAAGTGATGCAAATAAACAGGATTTATGCTAGAAATGAAAGAGAAAAGAGAAGAGGCTAAAAAAAGAGCGCCTAAAAAAAATTAGGCGCTCTTACTACTTGAACTTAAGATGTTTAAAACCTATTTCGAAATTAATACCCGTTGAGAGCTCATCCCAGTTTTAGTTTTTAATGAAAATATATACACTCCATTTTCTAGGTTATAATTTTCTAATTTAAAACGATAGTTGCCGGCTGATTTAATACCTAAATCATAGGTTTTTAATCGTTTGCCTACCGCATTTGTAATTTCTACTATTACATCACTGCCTGATGTTAATTGATAATCTAGCGTAAAACTACCGTTGGATGGAACAGGGTAAACCGAGTATGAAATAACCTCAGAAGCTTTTTCGACCCCCAATGGCTCGGTTTGTATATAAATATTATCAACCGACCAGCCCCAGCCTACATTTTGAGCGTTGGAAAACATCCTAAATCTAAACAGCAACGTGTCTCCCACATTAAATTTATTTGTAAGGTTAATGGCATGGTTTACATATAATCCATGATTTACTTCAGCCTTTGAATCGAATGCTGTTTGCCATTTGGCTTGTGCGCTTGCATCATACCCATCTTCAATTGGTATCCAGTTTAAGCCATCTTTGGTTGCCTCAACAACTACATAATCATTAAAGGCAGCTTCTCCAAAGCTTGCCCCTGCATCCCCAGGCTCCACCAAGGCTATATCTTCATAATTAAAGATAGAATTAGTGCCAGACACAATAATGGGTTGTTTTAAAATATTCGATAATTCTGAATTGGTTTGGTAATTATGAGGCGATTGCAACGCCTGATTAGTGGTAGTCTCAAAGGGTTTAATCTCCAATCCGCTTAATATATGGTTAGCCGGGTTATTAAAGAAAACTCCGCTTTCAGTAGCTGTTCTAAAAATACTTAAGGCAACAACAGGCGATCGTTCCGATTGAAAAGGAGCTCCGTTAAAATAATTAATCATTTTAACTTCTTTGTTTCCTGCTGAAACACCTTCTAAATATAAAATATGTTCTCCTACAGTTGCCCCAAGCAAGGTGCTATTATACGCTTCGTCAATAAATATTCGAATCGAATCAAAAGGCTCCGTCACATTTA
>JALSJD010000053.1 GCA_026989535.1 Cyclobacteriaceae bacterium | reverse complement strand
TCTAACATTAAATCATTAAATCATTCTAACATTAAATCATTGAAAAGCTAGTTTAATTATATTTTTTTGTTCTATTAAATATGCAGTTATATTATAACTTTTTAGGCGTCTTTACGTACAATACTGGCAGTCATAGTGCCTTCGCAAACTAAGTTTTTACCTACATAGGCTTTGCCGTACATTTTGGCAATGCCTCTTTTTATAGGAGCCATTAATTCGCATTTCATAATTAAGGTGTCGCCAGGGATTACCATTTTTCTAAAACGAACCCCATCAACTCCTAAAAAGTAAGTCCAATAATTTTCAGGGTCATCTACCGTGTTTAATACTAAAATGCCGCCAATTTGTGCCATAGCTTCTATTTGTAGCACACCGGGCATTACAGGATTGTTAGGGAAATGGCCTTGAAAAAAATTATCATTGATGGTTACATTCTTAATACCCGTTACCGTTTTTTCATCGATATGAATAATTCTATCAATGAGTAAAAAGGGGTATCGGTGAGGTAAAATATTTGTAATTTCATTAATATCATACACCGCTGGCATCGAAGGGTCGTATTTAGGGGCACTATTATTGCCCTTAATCATGGCCTTTTTTAATTTTTTGGCAAATTCAACATTCGCTGCGTGCCCGGGGCGTGCCGCTAATATTTGTGCTTTAATAGGTTTGCCTACCAGTGCCAGGTCGCCAACTACATCTAATAGTTTGTGCCTGGCAGGTTCGTTTTTATACCGAAGGTCAACATTATTTAAAATGCCTTCTTCTTTTACTTCAACCTTGGGTTTATTAAATAGTTCAGCCAAGTGGTCAAGCTCATCTTCTTTTACCACTCGGTCAACCACTACAATGGCATTATTTAAGTCGCCCCCTTTAATTAGGTTGTTTTCATGCAGCATTTCCAGCTCATGCAAAAAACAAAATGTTCTGCACGATGCTACTTTTTCTTCAAACTTACTAATGTCGTTTAACGAAGCATGTTGGCTGCCTAAAACGGGTGAATTATAATCAACCATTACCGTTAATCGATAGTCATCTAACGGCAGTGCGGCCATCTCCACACTGCGGTCATTATCATTATAAAAAATGCTTTCTGTAACTTCTAAAAAGTCACGTGCTGCACTTTGTTCTTCAAATCCGGCTGTTTTTAAAATATCAATAAACTGAATGGAACTTCCATCCATAATGGGTGGTTCTGGGCCATCTAGTTTAATTAAAATATTATCAATTTGAAGTCCAACAATAGCAGCTAATGTATGCTCTACGGTGTTTATACGAGCCCCATTTTGTTCAATACTTGTTCCTCTCGAAACATCCACCACATTATCAACATCGGCATCAACAATGGGCTGGCCTTCTAAATCAACCCGTTGAAATTTAATGCCGTGGTCGATAGGGGCAGGGGCAAATGTCATATGTGCATCTACGCCTGTATGAAGCCCAACCCCCGATAAGGTTACTTCTTTTTTTATGGTATGTTGCTTGAGGTACATCGACTGTTTAAATTAAGCCTGCAAATTTAGGCTTTTTTCTCGAGTTCTCTGAGCCTTTGATTCATATCTGGCAAAGATTTAAAAAGAGCATACGAGTTTAAGAATTTTTTAAGGTCGTAGGCAATGTAGCCAAAAAGTACTTGTCCCTCTTTTTTTATTGATTTAGGAATAGCAGATTTAGCTGCTAAAGTGGTTTTGTTGGCAATTTTTATATGGCCTACGGTAGCCGATTGCCCACCAAAAATGCAATTGTCGCCAATTTCGGTAGAGCCTGAGATGCCTGTTTGTGCAGCCATTACCGTGTCTTTACCAATGATAACATTATGTGCTATCTGTATTAAGTTATCTAATTTAGTACCCTTGCCAATGATGGTTGCATTGCCAGCAAAAGTTGCACAGTCAACCACTGTATTGGCTCCAATGCTAACGTTATCTTCTAAAATAACATGCCCCATTTGTGGTATGGCCTTATAAGTGCTGTCTTCCTGAGGCGCAAAACCAAACCCATCGCTGCCTAGCACTACGCCTGCGTGTATGGTGCATCCATTGCCTATAATAGTGCCTTCGTATAATTTTGCTCCGGCATAGATGAGCGTGTTATCGCCAATTTGGCAATTATTACCTATATAGGCATTGGGGTATATTTTTACGTTATTGCCAATAGTAACATTAGTACCAATATACGAAAATGCACCTCTGTATATTTGGTCGCCAACAGTTGTGCTTTCTCCTATAAAACTAGGTTCTTCCACGCCCGTTTTGCTAAAGGTTACTGCTTTGTGGTATTCTTCTAAAATAGCTGTAAAACTAGCATAAGGGTCTTCTACCCTAATTAGCGTGGTGGTAATAGAGCCTGTTGGTTCAAAATCTTTGGCAACCATTACGGCTCCGGCTTTGGTGGTGTAAATATGTGGCTCATATTTAGGGTTGGCTAAAAATGATAACTGATCCGGAGAGGCCTCTTCAATTTTACCTAACCCAGCTATCATTATTTCATCGTTTCCTTCAATAGTGCCGCCTAAAAGTGCTGCTATTTGGTTTACACTAAATTCCATTGGCTTATTATTCATTTAATAGAGGTTCCATTAAGGGCAAAGTTAATTCTTTCATCCAGCATAGGTAATACTTGGTTACAATTTTGCTCATTGCTTTAATATTGGGCAAATCGGCCGTTTTTTCAATATCGGCAACCGAACCATCTTTTTTGAGCAATTGAATTTTTTGGTTGTGCGCCATATAGGCTTCGTTTGAAATAGAACCCTCCATTATATAATACGATAAATCTTCTTGTTTTACTCCTCGTTCTAATAACTGCTTTTCCAAACTTAGTTTCAATGTTGTTTGAGGTTGATTGCTAAGCTTTATCTTATACAGTTTTCGATTGATAAATGCGACTGATAATGTTGATAGTATTTCATCATCTGAAGAACACCACCCTTTTATGGCGGCCCAAATATCGTAATCATCTAATTGAATAAAATTAAAAAGTGTGTCGGCATTGGAATTCAGTTGGTCGAAATCTACTTGGTTGGTTAAAAAATATTTTAAGGGTTCGGAAACCGATAGTTCTATTTTAGTTGAAATTAATGATTTGGCTCTTAGCAGTATGTTTTTAAGCATAGCATCGGCTGCAATGCCTGTTTTATGCAAATAAACCTGCCAATACATAAGCCTTCGGGCACTTAAAAAGTTTTCTACACTGTAGATGCCTTTTTCTTCTACTACAATTTTATCATCCACAATGTCAAAAAGCTTGATAATTCGATCAGAACCAATGCTTCCTTCTGATACTCCCGTAAAAAAACTATCTCTTTTTAGGTAATCCAACCTATCAATATCTAATTGACTCGAGACTAACTGATGAAAAAATGGCCGTTCATATTGATTGGAAAATATACGAATAGCCAACGTTAGCTTATCATTAAACTGTTTGTTAAGAGCTTGCATTACCAATAAAGAAATAGACTCATGGCTTACCTTATTAAGTAAAGTGTGCTCAAGGGTATGCGAAAATGGCCCATGGCCCGTATCGTGCAAAAGAATGGCAATGAGGGCTGCTTCATATTCCTTAATTGAAATGGAGTGGCCTTTTTCTCTAAGGTTGTCTAATGCTCGTCCCATTAAGTGCATAGCACCTAAAGCGTGGTGAAACCTTGTATGATTGGCACCTGGGTAAACAAAATCAGCTAAGCCTGTTTGCTTTATTCTTCGCAATCGTTGAAAATAAGGCGTTTCAATAATGTCGTAAATAAGGTCGCTTTGGATGTTTATAAACCCATAGATGGGGTCGTTAAATATTTTTTTCTTGTTCAAAAACAAAGTGGTTTAAATGGAAGAATAAAAATGGTTATAAAAATTGATTTGGAGTAATAAAAACAATATCTAATCGAATAGTTTAGCAAAGATTTCGTTAATCATGATAACTTTACCTTTATTCAATCATTATTGTATTGTCTCTTTCTATCATTATTAACAAAACAGCAAAATCTTAATTAATAAAACATGCAAAATTACAAAATACTCTGGGCTGATGATGAAATTGACTTGCTTCGACCGCATATTTTATTCCTCGAAAACAAGGGGTATGATGTAACACCGGTAAATAGTGGCTCAGATGCCGTTGAAATTTGTGAAAAGGAGTACTTTGATGTAGTTTTTTTAGACGAAAATATGCCTGGTATGACGGGCTTGGAGGCATTAAAAGAAATTAAGAAAAGGCTTCCTACCTTGCCAATTGTTATGATTACCAAAAGCGAGGAGGAGTCGATTATGGAAGAGGCCATTGGGGGTCAAATCTCAGATTACCTAATTAAACCGTTAAACCCTAATCAAATATTGATGTCGGTGAAAAAGATACTCGATAATAAACGATTGGTAACTGAGCACACCAATATGGGGTATCAGCAGGAGTTTAGAGACATCTCTATGGCACTAAACGATTACCTCGATTTTGATGAATGGGCAGATGTGTATAAAAAAATTACTAACTGGGAACTGGCGTTTGATAAACAGGCAGAGGCAGAGATGCAAGATGTGTTGGACACACAAAAGGTAGAAGCAAATAATTATTTTGCTCAGTATATAACAGAGAGTTACCAAGATTGGATTGAAAATCCTGAAGATGCCCCCATGTTATCTCATCAAATTATGCGCGAAAAAGTTTTTCCGCAAATAGGCAAAGGTAAACCTGTGTTTTTTTTAGTGATTGATAATTTGCGCTACGACCAATGGCTTATTTTAAAACCGCATATTCTGGAGTACTTTAATATGCAGGAAGAAACTTCGTATTATTCAATATTACCTACCACAACTGCCTATGCTCGTAATGCGATTTTTTCAGGATTGATGCCGCTTGAAATGGCTAATAAGCATGCTGATTTATGGGTAGGGGAAGACAAAGAAGGTGGAAAAAACAATAATGAAGATAAATTTATAGCCGCACAACTCAAGAGAGAAGGGCTTGACATAAAGTGGAATTATCAAAAGGTAATTCATGCCAATCAAGGTAAAAACTTGGCGGAATCTATCAATAGCTTAATGAATAACGACCTAAATGTAATTGTTTACAACTTTGTAGATATGCTTTCGCACGCCCGTACCGATATGGCTATGATAAAAGATTTGGCTCCAAACGAATCGGCCTATAGGTCTTTAACGAGTTCGTGGTTTAACCACTCGCCCTTATTAGATACGCTCAAACGAATTAGCAATAAAGAGGCTACACTTATTATTACCACCGACCACGGCACCATTAGAGTTAAGCGCCCGTTTAAAATTATAGGTGATAAAAATACCAATACCAATTTACGGTATAAGCAAGGCAAAAACCTGAGTTACGATAGCGATGATGTATTTGTAGCTCGAGATCCGGAAGAGCTTAAATTGCCAAAAACAAATGTATCGTCATCCTACGTATTTGCTTTAAAAGATCAATTTTTTGCCTACCCCAATAATTTTAATTATTACGTTAAATACTACCGCGATACCTTTCAGCATGGAGGGGTATCTTTAGAAGAAATGATTATTCCAATAATATCGTTAACTTCACGCAATGGACGATGATTTACTGGACACCATCGCATTATCTTGTGCGAAGGAGACAGAACTACCGCAAATAGCTAAAGAACTTATGGCATTTGCTAACCCACTAAAAGTGTGGCTTTTTGTAGGCGATTTAGGAGCAGGAAAAACTACTTTAATAAAGCAATTATGCAAGCATTTAGGTGTAAAAGAGGAAGTTGCAAGCCCAACCTTTTCCATTATAAATGAGTATTTGGCCAAAGGTAAACCTGTTTATCATTTTGATTTTTATCGGTTAAAAAATGAGGATGAAGCAATTAATATTGGAGTAATGGAGTATTTTGATTCTGAAAACTATTGTTTTATTGAATGGCCCCAACAGGTTGAAAAACTTTTACCCGAGAAGTTATTACTAATAAAAATAGAGGGGCAAGCAAATGGCAACCGGAATATTAAGGCAATAAAATATGAGTAAGCAATCAGGATTTGAGAAATTAGCAAGGGAAACAAGTTTATACCCACAAGAGCAACTGGCACGTGTGGCAGAGCAACCTAACGTACTGTTTATTGGCTTGCCCAAAGAGGTATCGTTGCAAGAAAATAGGATTAGTTTAACTCCTGATGCTGTGAGTGTAATTGTGGCCAATGGCCATAAAGTGTGGATTGAAGCAGGCGCAGGAATTAAAGCAAATTTTTCGGATCAAGAATACAGTGAAGCTGGAGCAGAGGTTGTACTAAGCAAAGAAGAGGTGTATCAAGCCAATATTATTCTTAAAGTAGAGCCACCTACATTGGATGAAATAAAACTGTTTAAACCCAACCAAATTATTTTTTCGGCATTGCAAATGGCCACAAGAAACAAAGAATATTTTAAGCAATTATCAGCAAAAAAAGTGATTGCCATTGGGTACGAAATGGTAGAGGATAAAGTAGGTGGCAGGCCCATTATACGGGCAATGAGTGAGATTGCAGGCAATACAGTTATGCAAATTGCCGCAGAATATTTAACCACCACCAATAATGGATTAGGAGTTATTTTGGGAGGAATTACAGGAGTGCCCCCCACTAAAGTGGTTATTCTTGGGGCAGGCACGGTAGCAGAATATGCCGCACGGGCAGCCTCTGGTTTGGGGGCAGAAATTATGATTTTTGATAATCATATTTATAAATTACGAAGAATTAAACACACCCTTAGCTTTCAGGTATTTACAAGCACATTAGATTCTTCTTATTTAGCAGAAGTATTAAAAGATGCCGATGTGGTAATTGGAGCATTACGACCGGAAAGAGGAGGGAATAAGATTGTTGTTACCGAAGAAATGGTGCAATCTATGAAAGAAGGTGCTGTTATTATTGATTTAAGTATTGACCATGGCGGCTGTGTTGAAACCTCGGAGCTTACTACTCATGAGTTGCCCGTGATTGAAAAGTATGGAGTAATACATTACGGAGTGCCAAATATTACGTCTCGTGTGGCTCGCACGGCTTCGTATGTACTTAGTAATATTTTTACACCCACATTATTACGCTCAGCCGAAGAAGGAAGCTTAGAGGATATGATTTATAATCATAACTGGTTTTTAAATGGTGTATATGCTTATAAAGGAGGAATAACAAATCGGTACATTGCCCAAAAGTTTGACCTGCCTTTTAAAGACTTAAGCTTAGTAATGGCTGCCAGAATGTAGGTGAATAATGGAAACGAAACTGATACTTAGAAAAATTGCGACCCTACCCATCATCGTATATCAATACTCTATTTCGCCCTTATTGCCTGCTTCGTGCCGTTATACCCCCACTTGTTCGGAGTATAGCAAACAGGCACTTATGAAACACGGTCTTATTAAAGGAGGCAAGTTGGCGGCCAAACGCATTGCTAGTTGTAACCCATGGGGTGGCAGTGGCTATGATCCGGTGCCGTAGTTTTTGTTTCGTAAACTGTACATAATCATTGCAATACCTGCCAATACAAATGGAATACTTAGCCATTGGCCCATATTTAATACCATTCCATCTTCAAAGGCCACTTGGTTTTCTTTGGTAAACTCGTATGCGAAACGTAAGATAAACATAATCGTCATTAATAAACCAAACAGCAAACCAGGAGGTGTTTTGAGTTTATATTTATTCCAAATTAAAAATAGGAAAATAAAAATAAGCAAACTCGATAACGACTCATAAAGCTGCGAAGGTTGCCTAGCAATGCCAAAGGTGCTAATGGTGGCAATGTATTGCCCTTTTTGCTGCGTTAAAGTAAAGTCTAACGGATGCTCGAGCGGTTCATAAAAATGGTCTTTTTCTCTGGCAAAAACTCTATTAATACCCGAACCTAGAAAAGATTCTACATTTTTTTGTTCAAAAGGTCTTTTTTTAAACGTGACATTTACCAACACGGGTACGTGGCCATCGGTCACTGTTCTACTTTCATCTTTTTGGTAGGCTACTTCTTCAATCCACCCATTGCCTGTGGGGTCGTAGGTTAACGCATCGGTTGCTTGCCTTGCAAATACTACTCCCCAATCGGAGTGGGTAGGCTTGCCAATAATTTCGGAATTAGTAAAATTACCAAACCTGATAAGTGCACCAGTTAAAGCCACAACAATGGCAATTCTATCTAGTATTTGAGGGTAGGAGTAACCTCTATTAAATTTGATAAAAAAGAAGTTTTTAATGGCACCTTCTTTAATATTAAATCGGTATTTAGAAAATAGCCATAAGGAGAAAAAGATACCTAATCCGCCTCCATGGCTTGCTAGCCCGCCTTCGCGCAGGTTTAAAATACGCAGTGGGTTGCTTAGGTAATCCATAGGTTGATAAAATAATACGTGGCCCAATCGTGCGCCAACAATCGTAGCTATTATCATATAAATGGTTATGCTTTCCACATATTTTTCAGATAGCTTTTGCTTTTCTAAATCAGTGCCAGCCTCCTTTTTATGAATGTAAAACATTACCTGCTGACTTAATAAGAAGCCCAAGGCAAAGAATAGCCCATACCATCGTACTGGAAACTTATCAAATAAGTTTATCAAAGTAGGGTCGAAATTCCAGATGATATAGCTGAGTGTGTTCATAAGTTAAGTTTAAGCAAATATAGAAAATTGTAGTTGAGATGGTGTAAACGAACAAATAAAAAAACCTCCTTAAAAGTTGAGGAGGTTTTAATTCTATTTTTTTGCACGGGAATAATTTCTGTGCCAGTTTGGGATAACAAACTTTATGAATAAACACTACCTAAAATATTTTTGTGCCTTTTCTTTAAGGTTTTCTCTATCAGCGGTTATGGTTGGGTCGCTGTAAATTTTTGAAGATAGCTCTGCCACCACTTTGCGATTATACCCAAGTCGCTCTGCCATGTCTTCGCAAAATACAATCTCACTTTTAAACACTTGACCATCGGCTTTCATAAGCTGGATAACATTATAAAGAAATTCGAATTTTTGATCTTGCGATAGGTACTCCAGATTAGCAATTGGTTTGGGGTTTTTAACTAGTCCTTCCACGTCTTCACTACTCACATTATTTGCTTCGGCAATGGCTCTGATGAGTCGCAGTTCTTTATCGGCAATCATTCCATCACTGGCCGCTAGCTGAACGAGTATATTAAGTTGGTCTTTAATCATTATACGGAAGTTAGGTAGCAAATCTAAAAAAATAATTGATGATTAAACATAGTTGGGAAAGAAATGCAAAAAAAATAGTGCCAAGTGCAACCTTAGCACCCGTTAGCTTGTCAGTAGAGTATCGAATAGAAAAGAACAGAAAACTCAAAACAACAATAAAATGAAAAAAACTATGATGTATGCAGCCTTGTTGCTGTGTAGCACCGCTTTATTTGCCCAAGAAAAAGCCTCTCGTAAATTAGAAAAATTTACCTCTATTAGTGTAGCCGAAGGTATTGAAGTAAACCTTATTAAAGGCAATGGCTATGAGGCCAAAATAACGGCTCATAATATTGATCTTAAAGAAATTTTAACGGAGGTTTCAGGAGGGCATTTAAAAGTGCATTTAGATGGTAATAACCATAATAATGTCAATGTATCTATTGATATCACTTTTATTAGTTTAGAAGCAGTGAGAGCAAGTTCTGCGGCTGATGTAAAATCAAATTCAGTAATTGAAGCTGGCAATTTTAAGATAAAAGCTTCGAGTGCTGCCGATATTTATTTAAAGCTTAAAGTTGGTACTTTGGATGTGAGCGCATCTAGTGCATCTGATGTAACCCTTTCGGGTACAGCAAACAGCCAAACGGTTAGTGTATCAAGTGCGGCAGATTATAAAGCGTTCGATTTAAAAAGCAAGACAGCCGATGTGTCTGCATCTTCTGCAGCAGAGGCAAGAGTGTATGTTTCTGAAAGCATAGAGGCTTATGCAAGCAGTGGTGCCACCGTAAAATATAAAGGAAACCCTGATAAAGTAAAGGAACGAAGCTCCAGTGGGGGAGATGTAAAGGAGTATTAACCCAAATTAATCAGGTTGGGAAAGGTTTGAAGCACGAAGTTAGAAGTCTGAAGTTATTACTCTTCTAACTCCCGACTCTAAACTCATGGAGATTCGCGACACCTGTGGGATTTATTTCTTCCACCTCCATTAACCCCTCAAAGTTTAGTTTAGTCATTTTTACCGATGCCAATTGGTTAACTTTACTTTCCTCAAATGGTGTTATCACTCTGATGTAGTTTTCGGTAAAACCTTGCATAAAATCATTTTCTACATCGTTTTCAAAAAGTACCGTGCCCTCTCGATTAATATTTTTTACATAAAATTTACGTTTTTTCTTTTCCGAGAGATTGCGCAATTGTTTTGATCGTTGGTTTCGTATGTTCATTGGTACTGCATCGGGCATAGAGGCTGCGAGCGTATTGGGTCGTTCGGAGTATGTAAAAACGTGTAAATAAGAAACATCTAACTCGGTTAGGTAATGATACGTAGTGTTAAATAGTTCATCTGTTTCGCCCGGAAACCCAATAATAACATCTACCCCAATGCTTGCGTGGGGCATTAAGTTTCTAATCTTTGCTATTTTAGTGGTGTATAAATCAGAGAGGTATCGCCTCTTCATCTGCTTTAGCATTTCATCCGACCCTGACTGAAGCGGTATGTGAAAATGTGGTACAAATCGTTGCGAAGAGGCTACAAACTCAATAATTTCATTGGTAAGCAAATTGGGTTCTATGGAAGAAATTCTAAATCGTTTAATTTCTTCTACTTTATCTAAGGCTTTAATTAAGTCAATAAAATGCTCTTTGCGCTTGCCATTTTGAATGCCAAAATCACCCGTGTTTACTCCTGTGAGCACTACTTCTTTAATACCTGTTTTGCCAATTTTTATGGCTTCGGCCACCATGTGGGCAATGGTATCGCTACGGCTATTGCCCCGGGCAAGGGGTATGGTGCAAAAAGTGCAGGAGTAATCGCAACCATCTTGTACTTTTAAAAAGGTACGTGTTCGGTCGTTTATGCTGTAGGCCGCATTAAAGATGTTGGCTTCTTTAATATCGGATGCCAGCACTTTGGTTGCACCTTTTTTAAAGTCTTTAAGTAATGCTAATAATTGAAATTTTTCAGAAGCTCCCAAAACTGCATCTACTCCTTCAATTTCCGAAATTTCGGTAGGTTTTAATTGGGCGTAGCAACCAATAATAGCCACGTACGAATCTGGTGAAATAGCCTTAGCCTCTCGCACAATTTTTCGACATTTTTTATCTGCATTATCAGTAACCGAGCAGGTGTTAATAATAAAAATATCTGGCCTATCGGTAAAATCTACTTTGGCATATCCACGTTCTTCAAACATCCTGCCGATGGAAGAGGTTTCAGAGAAATTTAGCTTGCAGCCAAGCGTATAAAAAGCTACTTTTTTCATTGGGGTGCAAAAGTAAGCAATTAGAGAGGTGAAATATGAAATGGGAGAGGTGAAATAATTTTAATAAATTACCTTTAATGCGCCTTTTAAAACTTTAAAATCTAATTGTTCAGTTAAACCCTCATATACTTCTCCATCTAAATGGCAGGCTATTGCCGAGGAATGCAAGGTGATTTTTGAACCGGTTAGTTCAGTGCAATACGATGATTTTATTGCTTTGCCACTAACTATTAAATAGATAAAGTAGGGCAGCATTATAAAAGGTGGTTTTTTAACCAAGGTAATATGCAAGAGTCCATCATCGGCAATGGCGTTGGGTGCAATACGAAAATTATTGCCGTACTGGGTAGTATTTGCAAATGCAATAATAAATGCACTTCCTTTATATACTTTTTTTTCGATCGTTAAGCGGTATTCATACTCTTTGTAGCGGGAATATTCAGTAAAAACCAACTTTGCATACGACCAAAACCCTCTTAGTTTAGTTTGATTAAAAAGCCTAGCTATGTGGCCGTCAAATCCTACGCCTGCTATATTTACAAATAGTTGGTTGTTGGCAGTTATTGCATCAGTAGGTTTTGGAGTTCCTTTTAATAATTGCTCAAGTGCTAAAGGTAGTTTTAAGGATACTCCTAGGTGCAAGGCAAACCCGTTACCGGAACCCCTTGGAATAATACCCATTGCTGTATTTGTAGTTACCAATGCAGAGGCTATTTCGTTAATGGTGCCATCGCCTCCAACGGCTACAATTATATCAAACTCATTTTTATATTGGGCGGCAAGTGCTTTGGCGTGCCCACTATATGTAGTGTTTATTATTTTGTGCTGTGGAAACTTATCTTTAAAAGATTCGAAAATTTTGATGAAATTATTCTTCCCTCCTCCAGAAATGGGGTTGTTGATGAAGAGGTATTTCTTATCCATTTACTTTATCAATAAGGCTTAGCTCATTTACTATTTGATTAATAAAATGCAGATCTCTGTAAATTTTTTGAGCAAGACCGCTTTCTTCAATTCCTTCCTTTAGTAAGGCATCAGGTTCAAATAAATCTTCGTTCCAGTCTAAAGCCAAATTAAGCGTGTTGCCTACTATAGAAATGTAAACCCCACTGGTTGCATCTATTTCTTTTAATAATGGGATGTTGTTTAATATTGATGCTCGTTGATCTTTATATTTATCAAAAATAAAGTCGAGTACTTTTAATCTTGCTTGGTTAATAAACGAATTTGCTACGGATTTATCTTTGCAAAAGAAGGTATAATCTGATTTTTCTAAATTTGGAGCAATTGAAATTTGCTCTTCCTCTTCAATATTAATTCTTTTATAGGCGTAGCGAGTTCGCTCTAAGGGATTCAAATTTAATAGTTTATCAAAATTAGTCTCAACAGCAAAATTTGGAATTATTTTTAATGGGGTGCTTAAATTAACTGTTGAGAGCTCTAGTTGAATAAAAATTCCGTTAAATGAAACTACCGAGCCATTATCATGCGTACTGCTATCGTGTTTTCCACTTACAGTAGTTGATTTTTGGCGGGTTAACTTGCATTCAGAGATTATCACAGCAAGGCCATTTATTTTTCCCTTTATGGAATCCTCGCTTTCGAACCTGACCCCATCAATTAAATCGGCTGTATCATATACCTCTTTTGTTATACCTTTTTCATAAAAATCTAATGCAGGGTTAACCTCTTTTATAATTTTGCTGACTAATTCTTTTTTTAAAATACTACTAAAGCCTTTAAGTACATTTCCTTTTTTTAGTAAAGTATATATACCAGCACCAATAGCCGAAACAGCTGCTCCCATTATCGCCATCCCAATTAAAGGGCCTAATCGATCAGTTGCAAATATTAAGTTGAGTATAAGTCCAATGCTAAAAAGAGACAGCCACGAGATAAAAAAGGTCTTTTTAAACATCCCTTTCGTCTTTTTTGCTGCTTTCTCTCTTTGCTTATCTAAGGATTTAATAATGTTATCAAACTCGGAAGGCAGGGGAGGAAGTTCTCCTTGCATATACTTTGCCGATGAATCTTTGTATTGGTTTCCAAAATCTTCCATAAGTAAAACTGGGTTAAACCACTAATCTAGCAAGGAGTTATGACACCCGAAAATATAAGAATAAATAAAAAAATCTAGGAAGAGGTTTTACTTCTTCTTTTTAGGCGCAGCCTTTTTCCGCTTTTTAGCCGGAGTTTTTTTTGCAATTAATTCTTTTACATCTTCTAAAGTAAGTTTTTGGGCATCTACTGTTTTAGGAAGTTCAATCTTTATTTTACCTTTTATAATGTTAAATCTTCCCCAACGTGCTTTTTCAACTCTAATTCCTTCTTCTTCCCAATTATGAATAATCTTATCAATTTCTTTTTGCTTTTTCTCCTCTATCAATTGAACAATGTCGTTATGAGTTAGGTTATCAAAATCGTATTTCTTGTTTACGTTAATAAACATATTATTCCATTTAATAAACGGACCGAATCTACCCACCCCTTTTTGAACAGGAAGTTCATTATAATGATCAATAGGTGCGTCCGCTGCTTTTTTAGCTTCAATAAGTTCAATGGCTCTTGGTAACTCAACGGCCATTGGGTCTTCGCCACGATTAAGAGATACGTACATAGTGCCATACTTAACATAAGGCCCAAATCGGCCTATGGCAATGATCACTTCTTCTCCATCATGTTTTCCTAAACTTTTAGGAAGTTCAAATAGTTTAAGTGCTTCTTCTAAGGTGATTTTATCTAATTTCTGCCCTTTTAACAAGCTGGCAAATTTAGGTTTTTCATCTTCCCCAAGTTCCTCAGAATTCCCTATTTGAGCGATAGGCCCAAATTTGCCTAGTCTTACCAAAATTGTATGACCTGTTTCAGGATCTTTTCCTAATACTCTATCGCCACTTACTTCTTTCCGATCTAACTTTTCGGTAGATTCTACCAGTGGGTGAAACTCTTTGTAGAAATTTTTCATCATCGCAGTCCATTGCTTTTTGCCATGGGCAATTTCATCAAAGTCTTTTTCTACCCGAGCGGTAAATTGGTAGTCTAACACTATCCCAAAATGTTCTACTAAAAAATCAGTTACAATCATACCAATATCGGTAGGGAATAGTTTATTCTTTTCCACGCCAGTCATTTCCGTTTTGGTATCTGCTGTTACCGTATTGCCTTTTAGTTCTACAACTTTATAGGCTCTTTCATTTCCGTCTCTCGATTCCTTTTCAACATATTGGCGTTTTTGAATGGTAGAGATGGTAGGCGCATAGGTAGAAGGACGACCAATACCCATTTCTTCTAATTTTTTCACCAGGCTGGCTTCGGTATACCTGGCAGGGTGGCGGCTAAATGTTTCCCGAGCAAGCATTTCTTTTAGGTTCAGTCTATCGCCTTGGGTAAGCGGAGGGAGCATAGTGTTTTGCATGGTGCTTTGCTGCTCGCCATTATTATTTTCGTCATCGGTTCCTTCAATATATACCTTTAAGAAACCTTCAAACCTAATCATTTCGCCTTGGCTCACTAATTGATGTTGCGAGTTAGAAATGGCAATATGAGCGGTGGTTTTTTCTAGTTGAGCATCGGCCATTTGCGAGGCAATAGCACGTTTCCAAATAAGTTCGTATAAACGTGTGGCACCTCTATCAGCCCCAGTGGAGTGGATGGCAAAATTGGTGGGGCGAATGGCTTCGTGTGCCTCTTGTGCACCAGCAGATTTAGTTTTAAATGTTCTGTTTTGTACAAACTCATTGCCATAGGCCGTGGTAATTTCAGCGGAGGCAGCTTTCACTGCATCTTGCGATAGATTAACCGAATCGGTTCTCATATAAGTAATCTTACCACTTTCGTACAGCTTTTGAGCCAATGTCATGGTTTGCGATACCGAATAGCCTAATTTTCGAGAGGCTTCTTGTTGTAATGTAGAAGTGGTAAAAGGTGCTGCTGGAGTTTTTTTAGCAGGTTTCGTTTCTAGTTTGGCAATGCTAAAATCAGACCCGTTGCAGTCGTTTAAAAATGATTGAGCCTCTTCTACTGAGCTAAATCGTTTTGGCAATTCAGCTTTAAACGATTTATTATTAATCGTAAATTGTGCAGTAACTTTAAAAGAGATTGTTGGGTTAAAGTTTTCAACCTCCCGTTCTCTTTCTACCACCAACCGAACGGCTACTGATTGCACACGACCAGCCGAAAGGCCATATTTAATTTTTTTCCATAAAACAGGCGAAAGTTCGAACCCAACTAATCTATCGAGTACACGCCTAGCTTGTTGGGCATTTACTAAATCAATATCAATGGTTCTAGGTGTTTCCATTGCCTTTGAAATAGCCGTTTTGGTAATCTCTCTAAACACAATGCGCTGGGTAGTGTGTTCATCCAATTTTAAAGCTTGTGCCAAATGCCAAGCAATGGCTTCTCCTTCACGGTCATCATCACTTGCTAGGTAAACGGCTGGTGCTGCTTTCGCTAATTTTTTAAGGTTTTTAATAACTTCCTTTTTGTCTTTACTTACTTCATACGTAGGGGTAAAGTTATTTTTAATGTCGATGGCATTATCGCCTTTTGGTAAATCCCTTACGTGGCCATAGCTAGAGGCGACAACAAAATCTTTTCCTAAATAACCTTCGATGGTTTTAGCCTTAGCAGGAGACTCAACAATTACTAAATTTTTTGGCATAATGCAGGTGTGCTTTTTATTAAAGATGCCAAATATCTACAAATTTTATAAAAAACCGATTCTAAAATTATAAATCGATAAGCAATTCTTATATTTATAGTCGCTAACTACCTTAAAGGTTCGTTATTTATGTCTAAAAAATTATTTCTGGTGCGCCATGCCAAAACAGAAGAAGGCTCTGCTGAAAAGCGAGACTTTGATCGAGTGCTCACTAATCGGGGCCTGCAAGATGCCATGCGTTTAGGTAAGTATTATAATGCTAAAAACACTAACCCCAGTCAAATATTGAGTAGCGATGCCGCAAGAGCTTTTGCCACAGCAGAGCTTATTGCTTCGCAAATGGGCTATGAACTTTCTCGTATTCATATCAATCATGAAATTTACGATGCCTCGGTTCGCACGCTGTTTCAATTAGTAACTAACTTAAAAGATGAGTGGGATTCGGTGATGATTGTAGGACATAATCCTCCCATAAACTATTTGTCGGAGTATTTAAGTGGAGCAGATATTGGGCATATGAACACGGGTAGTTGTGCGGTTATTCACTTTGAAACTGATTCTTGGGCAGAGGTAAGTCAGGATTCTGGGGTTTTAGAAGAGTATATTATAGCCAAGAATTTAGCCTGATTAATTCCGAAATCTTCGATGAGTATTTCAAGTGCCTGTTAGTTAAGTACTCGCACATAATTTTGGAACAGAGGTAACTCACCCGAAAAAATATAGCCACAGCGTAGCGAGTTACATTGAGTATCAAAATTCGAGCAAAGCCTGTACTGTACTTTAGTCGGATTAATACCTAAATTGAGCGATTCACTAAAGCGATAAGCACTAATGTACTGAGTTTAAAAGACTTCCAAAAATACTCGCAATACCTTTTAGGTGTTGCTGTGTTTTTTGTAAACTTTTAATTCCCAGTCTCTTAGCACCAGCCAAAAGGCAGGCAGGCTTTCTCATCTCTACTGAATCGCTCAATCTAGGTAATAATTAAAAAAAAGTTTAAAGTGAAGTGGGTGCTTGGAAAACTCATTGAAATAACAAGCGTGTTAAAATAAACTGGAGGTTTGAAACCGAGGATACTCGTATAAAACTTAAATGACTTTGCCCGTTATTTAACACTTGACTTGAAACTAGAATAATTCCACTTCAAAAAATTTCTTTAAAACAGTTATTATAAACATCAGCCCTAAGAAAATAGGGGCGAAGATGGTGAGTGCAAAGTTTAAATATTTTTGCATGAAAGAGCCCATATAACCTTCATTGCCTGTAGCAAGCTCTTTATTGAAATTAGCAGTTTTCCATTTGGTGGCAATAAAAACAGTCATTAAAAAACCTCCTAGCGGTAAGCCAACATCACTAAATATATCAAATACCACATCGAGTACGGTTTTAGTTATTCCTTCGTAATGGGCAAAATTACTGAAGTAATCAACTGCGCCTTGCGATAGCATACTTGGTATGCCAATCACAAAAACTAAAAGAGCGGTAAATATTACCACTTTGGTTCTTGAATACCCTTTTTCATCAACCAAAAAGGTAACGGGTATTTCGAGCAATGAGATGGTAGATGTAAGTGCTGCAAAACAAAGTAAAAGAAAAAAAGCAGCTCCAATAATAGGGCCTAAGGTTCCTAAACTTGCAAATATGCCTGGTAATACCACAAACACTAATCCTGGCCCTTCACTAGGCGATAGTCCTTGAGAGAATACTAGAGGAAAAATGAGTAAGCCTGCTAAAAAAGCTACCGTAGTGTCGGTAACTGTAACCAAAGCTGCCGATGTAACAATATTTTCTTTTTTGCTGATGTAAGAGCCATAAGTTACCAAAGCAGCCATTCCTAATGATAAGGAGAAAAAGGCTTGGCCTAGCGCATTATACACGGTGGCTAGTGTTATTTCACTTAAATCTGGGATGAGGTAATATTTAACACCTTCCATGGCGTTATCCAAAGTAAAGCTGTACCCAATGAGACCTAAAAGCATAATAAATAAGGCGGGCATTAAAATACGAGAAGCCGACTCAATGCCTTTTTTTATGCCTCTTGAAACGATAAAAGCCGTTATTACCATAAATCCTAAAGAGTAAAAGAATAAATCGCTTACATCGGCTATTTGTAGTGTAAAATGTTCGCCAAAGTTTTGAGTTGCGGTGAGCGTTCCATTTAACATTTGCACAAAATAAGCAAAGGCCCAACCAGCAATTACATTATATACCGATAGAAACATAACGGCCGATAGAATACCCCAATAGCCAAGTAATCCCCATTTGGCACCCCCGATTTTTTTATAAGCCCCAAAGGCATTTAATTGCGTGTTTCGCCCAATTGATATTTCGCCCACCATTACCGGAAAGCCGATAAGCACCATGCAAATGAGGTAAATTAACAGGAATGCAGCCCCTCCATTCTCACCAGTTTCATAAGGGAATCGCCAAATATTACCAAGCCCAACGGCTGAACCCGCAGCTGCTGCAATAAACCCTACTCTTCCACTAAAATTTCCTCTTGATGCCATTATAAATTGATGAATTGAAACAAAGCGTGCAAAATAGATACATTACAAGAGTTTTCAAAGAAATTCAAAATCTCAGGTAAGAAAACTCCACAAAATTACGTCATTCCTCCTATAATAAATTTTAATCAGTATTCATTAGTCAATGTCGTTTAGTTAAGCTTTCCGTCACTGCGATCCGCCATTTGGCGGAGAAGCAGTCTGTTCAGCTTAACCCTGTAGTATTCAAATTAGAGATTGCTTCGTTCCTCGCAAAGACGGAAAGCTTAACTAAACGACATTGATTCATTAGTTGTAACATCCTACAGGGCGGACTCCTGCTTGCGCAGGAATGACGATACTGAGTTTTCTTAGAATACACTGATATGGATGAGCAACTGAACAAGCTAATCTTGCGTAAAACAATAGCTAATAATGTTCGCACCCATTTGTAAGGCCTTTAAACGCAACTCTTGTGGGTTGTTATAAATTTGTTGATCTTCCCAGCCATTGCCTAAATCAGTTTCGTAGGTATAGTAGCAAACCAACCTTCCTTCATAAATTAACCCAAAACCTTGTGCAGGCTTGCCGTCATGCTCGTGAATTTTAGGTAAGCCATTTTCAAAATTAAATTGCTGATGATAGATGGGGTGGTCGAATGGGAGCTCTACAAAATTTAATTCAGGAAACACTTTTTTTATTTCCAATCGAATAAATTTATCTAACCCATAATTATCATCAATATGTAAAAAACCACCACCAATCAAGTAATTACGTAAATTTTCGGCTTCTTGATCTGTAAATACAACATTGCCGTGGCCGGTCATATATACATAAGGGTAGGTAAAAATAAACGGGCTTCCCACTTCAATAATGGCCTCTTCGGGGTTAATTGTTGAATGAAGGGTTTGGTTGCAAAAGCTGATTAAATTAGGCAAGGCTGTTTTAT
>JALSJD010000052.1 GCA_026989535.1 Cyclobacteriaceae bacterium | reverse complement strand
GTCATATATACATAAGGGTAGGTAAAAATAAACGGGCTTCCCACTTCAATAATGGCCTCTTCGGGGTTAATTGTTGAATGAAGGGTTTGGTTGCAAAAGCTGATTAAATTAGGCAAGGCTGTTTTATTGGCATACCAATCACCACCACCTGCATATTTTAGCTTTGCAATTTGCAAATCGCTTTGTGCCACTATTCTTGGTTGAAAAGCCAAAAATAAGAAAATGTAAATAAGAAAAAGATATCCTTTCATGCTGCTAAAGTAGGATTCTCCAGTTAATAATCCATAACCATATGTTAATCTTCATTAGCTTTGCGCCTTTTAAAATTAATTATGACACCACAAACCATATTATTGATACTAATTGCCTTAGCTATTGCCAATTATGGCTTCGAAATAGTGCTGGAAATCTTAAATTTAAAAGAAAGTAAAAAGCCATTGTCCCAAGAGGCCGGTGCTATTTATGAGCCTGAAAAGTATAAAAAATCAATGGAGTATCAAGCGGTTCAAACTAAGTTTGGTTTCATCTCTGGAGGTTTTAGCTTTAGTATTTCTTTGCTTTTTTTAGCCCTTGGGGGCTTTGGGTGGCTTAATGATTTATTGCTCCCATACATAGCTGATAATAGCTTTAGAGCCTTAGCCTTTTTTGGTATTTTGTTTATTGTTTCTGATATAATAAGTATTCCCTTTCAGTGGTATGGTACGTTTGTAATTGAAGAAAAATTTGGGTTTAATAAAACTACGCCTAAGCTTTTTGTGCTGGATAAAATAAAAGGGTATGCTTTGGGAGCCTTGCTTGGTGGGGTACTGCTCTACCTTTTATTACTGCTTTTAACTACCTTGGGTACTCAGTTTTGGTGGGTGTTTTGGTTGGTGATAACAGCTTTTATGCTGTTTATGAATATGTTTTATACCACCCTTATTATGCCTTTATTTAATAAGCTTACCCCTTTAGAAGAAGGAGAATTGAGATTGGCCATTGAGGAGTATAGCAAAAAGGTGGATTTTCCTTTAACCAATATTTTTGTGATAGACGGCTCTAAAAGATCGAGTAAAGCCAATGCATTTTTTGCTGGGTTTGGCAAAAAGAAAAAAGTGGTTTTGTACGATACACTCATTGAAAATCACTCCATTGAGGAACTGGTAGCCATATTTGCCCACGAAGTAGGGCATTATAAAAAGAAACATATTATTGGTAGTCTGGTATCATCCATATTGCAAACAGGGGCAATGCTTTACATTATGTCGCTATTTATCTTTAATAAATCCTTATCTATTGCACTAGGAGCGAGCGAATTGCAATTACACCTAAACCTTATTGCTTTTACGATGTTATATGCGCCTATTTCGTTTATAACAAGCATATTTTCTAATGTAGTAAGCCGCAAAAACGAGTTTGAGGCCGATCGTTTTGCTATTGAAACTACTAACCCCAATGATTTGCCTAAAGCTCTTAAAAAACTGTCGGTTGATAATTTAAGCAATTTGCAACCGCACCCAGCCTATGTGTTTTTTCATTATTCGCACCCGCCTTTATTAAAAAGGCTTGAGGCAATGAAAAAGTAAAAATAATTTAAATAGTGTCTGTTTATAAAGTAAAAATTCCTAAAATCACAATAATCAACCACCAAAACACAAACAAAACCAGAAATCCTTTTACTTTTTAACCCCTGATCGCTCAATCAATAGCTATAATTGAAAAATGCTCAGCGATGGCTCTTAATTGCCTTAAAATTTTATCCTGTAATCTTTCGCATGCTTTTCCTTAACCTTATAAGTAGAAAATGTATGCAAATTTTTCTCTATTGGCATTATATTTACCTTTGTGAATATGTAACTGGTTTATACTTTGTTCAATCATTTGATTATTTAATACCTATGCGCCTCCAACCTCAAGAAATAGCGTTTATAAAAAAAGCTTTTAAAAATCATTTTAAAGCAGGGGAAATATATTTGTTTGGCAGTAGGGTAGATGATAGTAAAAAAGGAGGAGATATTGATTTATACTTATGTCCTCAGGATGAATCAGTCAATCTTCATCAAAAAAAAATAGCTTTTTTAGTAGAGTTAGATAAAACTTTAGGCGAACAAAAAATAGATGCCATTATTGCTAAAGATAAAACTCGTTTAATAGAACAAGAGGCGTTAACAAATGGAATAGAACTATAAATGGAACGCAAGGACACATTTGTTGAAAAACTGTATGAGTGCAACCAACACAAGATGAGATTGCAATTGGCCACAGGTAAGGTAAAAGCTAACATACCCTTATCGCCAACTATGTATGCGAATTTATCAGATGACATGTTTAGCTATATAGACCAGATGTTTTTTCGCTTTTCTAAGCTTCAAGATACGATGGAAGATAGAATATTTCCTTACTTATTAGGCTTACTAGGAGAAGATGTAAAAAGCATGTCTTATATTGATAGATTAAATAGGCTGGAAGAGTTGGAGATTATTTCTGCCAACGATTGGATGGCACTTCGGAAAGAGCGTAATGAGATTGCACACGAATACAGCTATAATGTAGAAGAACTTATTGAAAGTATTAACCATATCTATCAAGCGAGCTTTGATTTATTAGACATTTACAATTCGTTGTTTGATTACTGTAAAAACCGCTTTAAGTTTATAGCTGAAAGCACTAAACTTTAAACCTATCCTCCAATACTACTCATCGATTCTGAAATGGGGTTTGTTTGGTTGGCTTCTGCTACCAGCCCGTCTTTAAACTTTTTACTGTAGCCTGTTTTAATAGCCTCATATATCATTTGGTCAGAGGAGCCATCGGTTAGCATTCGTTTTAGGTTAAGCACGCCTTGGTCGTACAAGCAGTTTTTCATGTGCCCAGTGGCAGTTACTCTTATGCGGTTGCAAGAGTTGCAAAAGTTGCGGCTCCAAGCTGCAATTATGCCCACCTTGCCTTTGTGGCCTTTAATAGCGTATTCTTGCGCAGTAGTGCCGTATGCAAAGGGTATAGAGCTAAGTTCGGGCAGGCCAGATGTTAACAATTCTAAAATTTTAGTGTGATTAAAGCCAATGCTATTACGAGTTCCTTTACCATTAAAAGGCATTTCTTCAATATAGCGAATGGTTACATTATCTTTTTGAGTAAGCATAGCCATCGGTATAATATCTTCTATGTTTTCTCCTTCCATTACCACCATATTAACAGACAGCTTAATACCGGCATCAAGCACAGCTTGGTAAGTATTCATCGCCTGGTTAAAAAAATCTCTTCGGGTAATCTTGTTAAATTTTTCTTTGTTGAGTGTATCTAGGCTTAAATTTATAGAAGTAATGCCTACTTCTTTTAAAAAGGGAATATGCCTGTTGGCAACCGAACCATTAGTAGTAATGGCAATTTTATCTAAGCCATCAATTTTAGTAAGGCGTTTTAAAAACCCATAAAAATTTTTGCGAATAAAAGGTTCACCTCCTGTTAATCTAATTTTAGTAACGCCCAGTTGTACAAAAATGCGAGTAAGGCGCAACATCTCCTCATACGAAAGTAAATCTTGCCTGGGTACATAATCTATGCCCTCTGCAGGCATACAGTAAAAACAGCGTAGGTTGCAGCGGTCTGTTACAGCCAATCGCAGGTATTCAAGCGGGCGACCAAAACTATCGGTTAAAAAATCACTCATACTTCAAAGATAGTTATCGAGTTATTAACTTTCATTATGGATGAGAGAGTTAACTTCCTTTTTTAATAAGGAACTGTAAAGAAATAATGGCCTAAATATTTTCGTCTGAAATATTATCATAAGCATGAATTATCTGATTTCTTAAACCAATGATTCGTTTTGCTTCCTTAATCGGAAAATTGGAATCTTGTTTTATAATTCTACTCACTGCTTCTCCAATAATTTCTAAATCACGTTCAATTGCTCTTTTTAAGATGGTATTTGTTTGGTATTGTTTAAAATCTTTAGGAAATTCTAAAAAATACTGTTCTATTTCTTCAATCGCACCTTTTATATCATACAACCATTTTAAGATTCTCTCTTCTATCATATACAATAACTTTAGTGCGATCTATTGAACGTTTTAAAATCGGATTTTTTAATGTTTGTGCTTCTACAAGATCAATTTTCCTGACCAATAACTTTTCCAAATTTTCTTTAAAATCCATATAGTTATCAAAGTAGTTATCTGGAGATATATTTGAAAATTGAACTAAAAAATCCACATCACTACGTTCTTTAAAATCTTTTGTTAGCACAGAGCCAAATGCATATAGTTTTAACACGCCATGATTTACAGAGAGCGTTTCAATTTCTTTTGCATATTTTTTCACAAGATTCATCTTTTCAAAGATACTAAATTGAAGATGAATTGGCGAATAAGTATGCTTGCTTACCGCTTCATTGCATCCAGCCTAATTTTGGTAAGTCTGTTTTTGGTATCTAGCGGGAATTCAGCTTTCATCATCCAGTCGTAGTAGGAGGGCTCTTTTTTAAACACATCGGTTACGAGCTTGCCTTTGTGTTTACCAAAATTAAAAACCACTTCATTATCCTTGTTGTAGGCCAATCGACCTGCTAAATCAACTACATTATTAAATGTTAATTGGTGTAGGGTATCCATATTGTTTTCAATAACCCCAATTTTTTTGCCTAAGTTATTGGTTACTTCTTGTCCATCATATTTTTCGATTTGTGCTTCTAATACTTCTAGCGTGGCCAATGTATCTGCTTCGGCACCATGAGCACCCACCAAGTCTTTGGCGCAATAAAATTTGTAGGCCGCAGATAAGGTTCGTTTCTCCATCATGTGGAAAATACGTTGGGCATCAATTAATTTCCGGTTCGCAACATCGAACTCTACATCAGAACGAAGAAATTCTTCGGCCAAAATAGGCACATCAAATTTAATGGAGTTAAAGCCTCCCAAATCGCAGCCTTCCAGCCATTTGGCTAAATTTTTGGCCACTGATTTAAAGGTAGGGGCATCGGCTACATCTTTATCGTAAATACCATGCACTAAACTCGATTCTATGGGAATAGGCATAGCAGGGTTAATACG
The DNA here is from genome assembly GCA_026989535.1 of Cyclobacteriaceae bacterium. Classification (GTDB taxonomy): domain Bacteria; phylum Bacteroidota; class Bacteroidia; order Cytophagales; family Cyclobacteriaceae; genus JAKISE01. Next base: position 1,941 of record JALSJD010000052.1, on the reverse strand, counting down.
CATAGTTTTAACCTCCTTTGCTCCGTTAAGGTTAACCTTAACAAACGAAAATTCTACAATGCGGTCGTTGGCAATGGAGGTGCCCGTGGTTTCTAAATCGAATACAACAAGCGGGTTTTTTAAATGAAGTGGCATAATAATGGGTTACGAAAAAAGTGATTTAAAATCGAGTCCGCCAAAGTTGCCTGAACTCATTAATAAAAGCGTAGTGTTTTGCCTATTTATTTTTACTAATTCAGCTTTTAATTCATCTGCATTAGTAACTACGAGAATAGTAGGCATTTCAAAGGAAGACTTAATATTACTGTTTGAAATAGGGGGTAAATTTTTTAGTGCAATGGCTTCGGGATCCACAAAAACAATGGCTTGGTCGCACTTAGCTAAACTGTTTTTGTAGTGAGGTAAAAAATCTTTAGTTAAGCTGCTGTACGTATGTAGCTCCAGCACGCCTACCACTGTTCTAGAAGCGTTTTGAGCTTTAACCGCTTCGGTAGTTGCCTTTACTTTAGAGGGGGCGTGGGCATAATCACGATAAATGGTAAAATCTTCTTTTTCTAAGAGCTTATCTAACCGCAACGAAGGCAATTCAAATGATTGCATAGCTTCTAAAAACTCCTTTTCATTAATACCTAAACGAACTAAAGTTTCTTTGGCGGCCGCCATATTAGAGAGGTTATGCTTTCCGAAAACAGTTACTTTAACCTCTTCGCCATTTGTTTTTACATAGGTAATACCGTTTTTAATACGATGTTCTAAGGTGGTAAAAGGCAAGTAATTAATATCTAAGCCTTCGGTCGTTCCTAGTTCTTTTGTTTTAGGGTCTTCCTCATTATACACCAACGAACCGGCCTTTGGAGTAGAAATAACAAATTTCCTAAATTGGGCCACATAATCAGCTTCGGTTTTAAACACATTAATATGATCCCAGGCGATGCCGCTAATTATACCAATATGGTGCTGATACCGCAAAAATTTAGGCGTTGGGTCTATGCGAGAAGAAAGATACTCATCGCCCTCAATAATAATAACGGGAGCATCCGAGAGCTTTACTCGATTATCAAAACCAATTACATCGGCACCTACTACGTAATCGAATTTTTTATTGTAAAATTTTAACACGTGCATCATCATAGCCGTAATGGTTGTTTTACCATGGCTGCCACCTATCACTATGCGTTGTTTGTTTTTGCTCTGTTGATAAATAAATTCAGGAAAAGAATAAATTATTATCCCTAATTTTTGTGCCTTTACTAATTCAGGGTTGTCCTTTTGTGCATGCATACCCAATACCACAAAATCAATTTTATCGGAGATGGCATCGGTGTTCCAGCCTGTTTCAACACGAAGCCCTGCTTTTTCCAACGCAGATTTTGCCGGATCAAAATACTGGTCGTCAGAACCTGTAACATTAAAGCCCTGCTGTTTAAGGGCTATGGCTAAGGCGTGCATAACGCTGCCTCCCATTGCAATTAAGTGTATATTCTTAGGCGATTGCTGCATAGTTTCAAAAATAGAAATATCAGTTGATAATGTACAATTTATAATAATCAATTATTAATTAACTGTTACGCAAAATAAAATAAAGACCGCCATTGCGCGGAAGGAATCCGACCAGTTGGCGGATCAGCGTAGGAAGATGACAGAAAACATGTCCTGTCTCGTCCTTAAAAATGGAGACCCCGCAACAAGTGCGGGGAACCGTTCTTTTTTGTACTTTGCTGGTCAGCCAGCTGGCTGATCCGGCATCCCCTTTTTAATCTGTCAATGGGAGGGAGGAACGACCGAAGCAATCCCCATTTACAGTGTAAAAATGTAGATTTTCACACTCCTTCTTCCGTAGTTAAACTGCGAAGGAGAAGATGTGCTGCCATTGACGTGTTTTGCAATATACTGATTATTAACATTATAAGTATTTCGCTAAAATTAATATTTTATCAAATA
>JALSJD010000051.1 GCA_026989535.1 Cyclobacteriaceae bacterium | reverse complement strand
GAAATAAGAGTCAGTTGTTTTTTTTACAAGGTAATCAAGGTCGGACGATAGTCAGACCAAAAAATAACACCAATCTTACTCTTGTATGATATGTTTTATTGAATGAATTTGGCCTATTATAATGTTTATTTAAAACCGTTAAAACGGTTTCTGTGGTTTAGTTTGCTAACATAGCCCACGGTTTAAACCGTGGGCTATGTTAATTTACACAAATGGTTTTAACCATTGTTCATAAACTTCAGTCTTCGGGCAAAACTTGCTAAAAAAACAAGTTTTTACGGAGTTATAGCATAATTAATCAGGTTAAGCCGGGCTGTACTCTAAATTTATTACAACATAGTTGTGGGGCATACATACTCCGTAACTTTTACGCCTGCTTCTTTAATATCATTAAATCCGCCAGCAATATCAATTACATTATTAAAACCATGTGCTTTTAATATTGAAGCCGCAATCATAGAGCGGTATCCGCCTACACAGTGTAAATAATATTCTTCGTTTTTATCGTACTCCTTCATATTTTTATTGATAAAATCAAGTGGTCGGTTTACTACATTATCAGCAGCTACATGCTCAGCGTAAAATTCAGATTCTTTTCTTACATCAACAATATTGATTTTACCCATCATTTTAACTTTTAACTCTTTTGGAGATATTGACACAATTGAATCGGTTTCGTATCCTGCTTCTTTCCAAGCTTCAATGCCTCCTTTTAGGTAGCCAATAGTATTATCATACCCAACACGGGCTAATCTGGTTACTACTTCTTCTTCACGCCCATCATCTGCAATAATTAAAATGGGCGCTTCTATATTTTCGATTACTGCACCTACCCATGGAGCAAAATTATCGTCTATATTAAAATTGTATGTTTTAGGAATAAATGCATCTTTAAATATTTGCTCGTGGCGTGTATCTAAAATAATGATATCTTCTGTGTTTTCCATCAACTCTTTAAACTCATCAGGTGTATGAGCAATAAGGCCAGAAGCTAGAATATCGGAGTAGCTCTTGTTGATTCCTTTGTTCATACCCGCATTTTTAGGAAAATACTGTGGTGGTGTAACTAAGCCAGTAAGAACTTCTTTAATAAATTCTTCTTTGGTCATATCTGCACGAAGTGCATAATTTACTTCTTTTTGATGCCCTAGCGTATCAAAAGTTTCTTCACTCATATTTTTGCCACAAGCCGAACCAGCTCCATGGTTTGGATAAATGATAATATCATCAGGTAATTTCATTACTTTATTACGTAACGAATCATACAGATGACCTGCTAAATCAGCTTGAGAGAGATCTGATTTTACAGCCAAATCTGGGCGGCCTACATCCCCTATAAAAAGTACGTCACCCGTCATAATAAATTCTTTTTTACCTTCTTCGTTTATATAAACAAGAGAGCTTGATTCCATAGTATGCCCAGGGGTGTGCATTAACTCCAATGTAATATCTCCAATTTTGAACTGCTCTCCATCGTGTGCTTCATGAAAATCGAAATCTGCTTTGGCAGAAGGGCCAAATACGATGGTGGCTCCTGTTTTCTTCGCTAAATCCACATGACCCGACACAAAATCGGCATGAAAGTGTGTTAAAAAGATGTATTTAATTTTTACGCCATTATCAGCGGCTCTGGTAATGTAAGGGGTAGTTTCTCTTAAAGGGTCAATTACTGCGGCTTCGCCATTTGATTGTACGAAATAAGCGGCTTCGGCTAAACAACCTGTGTATATCTGTTCTACTGACATATTTTTATATTTTTATAATTATACATTTTTTGTACTTATGCAAGGTTACTACAACTGCAATTTACTCTATGTGACCAAAATTACATAGGTGTCTTAAATGCGCAAGCACTATTCAAAAAAGAGTCGGGAAAGGCTTAAAATAATTGCATTTAAACTTTTTCGATTCATTTTTTAGAGGTAAGCATTTATATACATACACCAATAGCGATAACTATGTCAATATGGAATATTAACCCGCATTATTCATAGTGAGAATAAAATAGTTTTTTTGTTCTGAGTTTTTTTTAACTGTGGAGATGGCTGAGTATTCTTGGCTATTTTATATGTTTTTTCTAAAATTTGGAGTACTGGTTGACCTTTTTTCAGTTGAAAACAGCCCTGTTTTTTTGATAGGACGCACCTATCCCAAGGTCGTTAAGTTTTACACAGAACAACCTCTACTGAGTGATTATTTCTCGGAACAAGTCTTTGTAAACAAAGGCTTGTGAAAGTTGATAATAGATTCTCTTTTTTGTAATCTTTATTGTTGCTCCAACCTTTAGCAGGTAAATTCTTATAGAGCTGATTTGCCATTTCTTTGCAGCTTTAACGGAGGTCTTCTTTATCTTTGCTGAATGGTACAAAGAAATGAACCGTAAAAAAAGTACAAGGTAATTGTGAAAATTAGGAACAACGCTGATGGTACAGCAAAGTGTGTCAAATATAGAGTTAGTGACCTACTAAAATTTACATCATTCTTGGACGAAAAGTGGTCAATCTGGAAGTGGTTTAATGTTTATTCTAATCAATACCCTAATAAAGGCGTACAATTAGCAAACTTTACAAAAAACAAACGTCCTAATTCAAGATTTCTTTAGCGTACTGTTTTTAAGTTTTATCAAGAAAACCCGCCTAATCGAAATTAGACGGGCTGGATGAATAGTATCCATTTCTTTGTACTGTAAAGTTACATTATTGTATAAATATCCAATTAGAGCAATAAAAAATTAATTTTAACTTGGATTTCAACATAGAAGGAATGACGGGTATAAAACTTGAGTGTTACCATTAAGTAAGAGAAACGCCTAAATTAAATATGTACGTAAATGCCTACCTCTAAGTTTTTTTTGTATGCGGGTTTACATGTTTATTAAAACACGAACTCAGGTTTATAAAATCCCATACAGCAGTGCAGCAATTGCCCCACCAATAATTGGACCTAGTATGGGTATCCAAGCGTAGCTCCAATTACTGCTGCCTTTATGATTAATGGGAAGTATTGAATGTGCTATTCTTGGGCCAAAATCTCGGGCAGGATTAATGGCGTAACCGGTAGTTCCGCCCAAGCTCATACCAATAGCCACTACTAATAAAGCCACTGGCAAAGCGCCAATAGAGCCTAAACCTATTTTAACGTTTTGAAGATTATCGGCTACCAGACTTGCACCAGACATATAAAGTACTGCAAATACTAAAACAAAGGTGCCCAATACTTCGCTGTATAGGTTGCGTAGGGTGTTGGGTATGGCAGGGCTGGTTGAAAAGGTGCCTAAAATAGTGTTAGCATCTCTGGTTTCATTATAATGAGATAAATAAAGCACCCAAGCAAATACAGCCCCAGTAAATGCCCCAGCTACTTGTGCTGCAATAAAGCCCAATACTTTTACCCAAGCAAATTTGCCTGCCAATGCCAAACCCAACGTTACAGCAGGGTTAATATGAGCACCACTGTAGGGCGCAGCCACCATAACACCTACAAATACAGCGAAACCCCAGCCAAATGAAATGAGCACCCAACCAGCTCCTTGCCCATACGTTTTATGAAGAGAGCTATTTGCGTTTACACCAACACCTATAAGTAGTAAAAGGGCAGTGCCTATAAATTCAGCGGTTAGTTCGTTCATATTTAAGTTTGTATTAATAATTTAAATTAGTCAAAATTTCTTCTATGGATTTGCGGTCTCTTTTATAATAATCCAATAATAAATCTGCCCGATTGGTAAACTGCCCATCTGATACTGGAGCGTATTTTAAATCAGCCTCTGTATCAAATGTGTAAGGATGAATGAGGTAGTTATTTTTATGGTACAGGGAAATCATCCACTCTTCCATTAAATTATAATAGTCGTTTTTAGTACCTGTAAAACTCGGACCCACAAGGTTGGCTCCATGTATTTTTCCATAACTTAATGCTTTTTGCAGTTTTTCTTTGTTAACACCCCCCATTAAAAATTCCTCCTCGTTCCATAGCAACATACATTTTGGCGTGTTGCTAAAATAAGTATTTAAATGCTTGAGGCTTTCAATCGAAAAGGTTTGCAATATTAGTTTTTTAGCTGGGTTATCAACCCAGTCTTTGGCAGTTAAAAATTCAAATAAATCCTTTTCAATGTTAGGAAAAAGCTCTGGGTTTTTAGTTTCGAGGTAGAGGCCTGTGATGGAACTGCCCGCTTCGGCAATTATAATTAATTCGCCTAATGTAATAATGGATAAGCCCACATAGCTTTTTCTTGCTTGCGCAGGATTTGCCTTATTAAACCAACTGCCTGCATCTAATTTTTTAAGCTCAGCTAAGGTAAATTTACTGGCAGGGTCATCGGCTCTTTTGGGATAAACTTCCTCAATATTGGTGGTTCGTTTTAGGTTATTATCGTGTAGGCAAATGATAACACCATCCTTGGTTCGTTGCAAGTCGGCTTCTAAATAATCGGCTCCTAATTTTTTGGCTAACCAATAGGAGGGAGCTGTTTCTTCAGGAGCATGCCTGGGCATTCCTCTATGAGCAATAACTGCATTTTCAATAACCATATCATTCGAATTAAATTGATTTTCTACTTTAGAACAGTTGTTTAAAGTGGTGATAATCAATAGAATATAAAAATATTTACTCGGGTTCATTATTCTAAAATATAGCCTTTTGCGTTTTGAGTAAAAGTACTGATTTGATCTTTCGTCCAGCTATATTTTTTGCTCATTTCCTTGGCCATTAGTTCTGCAACAATGGGTGCCATTTCGATACTTGCTTTGGCATCTAAAAATAAAGCACGTGTTCTTCGAGCCAATACATCATCAACGGTTCGAGCCATTTCTTTACGAACCGCCCAAATTACTTCTGCCTTTAGGTAAGGTAAATCAGGGTGAATTTGCTCGCCTAGCTTTGGGTTCTGCACAATCAATTGTTTAAGTTCGGGTATGTCGGCTCCATACACATATAAATGATTTTCGCGGGTTACATTTTTTACATAACCGTGGATGGGCATATGCTCGGTTACGCATTTTTTCTCTTCTAATCCTCCTAGAATAGCGGCCTTATTAATTACGTCTTCGGCCATGGCTCGGTAGGTAGTCCATTTGCCCCCAATAATGGTTACTAATCCCGATAATGAAATGAGGATTTTATGGCTTCTGGAAATTTCTTTTGTTTTCTCTCCTTCTTCAGCAGGTGCTGCCAAAGGTCGTAAGCCTGCAAAAATACTTTTTACATCCTTTCGAGCAGGTGCTTTTTCTAAATACTGAGCAGCCGTTTTCATAATAAATTCAATTTCTTCTTCTAAGGCTCTTGGCTCAATGCTAGGTTCATCCACAAGGTGGTCGGTGGTGCCCACCACCACTTTACCGTGCCAAGGCACCGCAAAAAGCACACGTCCATCATCGGTTCGAGGAATCATAATGGCAGAATCACTCTGCAAAAAAGAGGAGTCTAATACGATATGCACGCCTTGGCTTGGCACAACCGATTTCTTTTTTTCAGGCTCATCCATGTGTAAGATATCATCGGTAAATACACCCGTTGCATTAACTACTACCTTTGCTCGTACTTTGTAGGCGATTCCTGTTTCTTCATCTTTGCAGGTTACACCTGAAATTTCATCCTTATTATTCTTAATCAGTGCGGTTACCCCACAATAATTAATGGCAGCTCCTCCATTTTCAACCAAGGTTTGGGCAAGGTTTATGGCTAAGCGAGAGTCGTCAAATTGCCCATCATGGTAAATTACCCCACCTTCCAATTCATCATCTTGTAAATTAGGGATGGCCTTGAGTGTTTCCTCTTTAGAAATATTTACCGAAGGTCCCAAGCCTAACTTTCCGGCCATTACATCGTAAAGTTTTAACCCAATGGTGTAAAATGGTTTTGACCACCAGGTATAATTAGGAATGATAAATTTTTGATTTTTAACTAAATGAGGCGCATTTTGTTTGAGGAGTCCTCTTTCTTTGAGGGCCTCTAAAACAAGCGAAACATCACCTTGGGCAAGGTAACGAACACCGCCATGCACTAGTTTGGTGCTTCGGCTTGAAGTGCCTTTGGCAAAATCGTATTTTTCTAAAAGTACTGTGCTGTAGCCTCTGGCTGCGGCATCCAGTGCTGCTCCTAAACCAGAGGCGCCACCTCCAATGACCACTACATCCCAAACCTTATCTTGGTTTTTAAGTTCTTTTATTCCTGCTTCTCTCTTCATATTTCTTAACTATGTCTATAAACTCCAATAAGTAAAAATCAAATAGTAAATACCTGTCTGCCGACTGGCTGAAATTTCAATAATAAAAATTTAAAAAAATGTAAGTGTTTGGTGTTTAGGTGATTGCATTTTGAGATTTATTTGTTATTTGAATATTGGCATTTGTGATTTTTAAAATAGTTACTTTATGGACAGACACTTACGATGCCCAGTTTTTTGATCTTTCTACTGCTTTTAACCATTGGCTATTATTTGCATCAGCCTCGCCCTTATTTATTTTGGGTTTAAAGGATGTGTCAATTTTCCAATTTTCTTGCAATTTATTCATTTTAAACAATCCAACGCCAAGCCCGGCAAGGTATGCAGCTCCCAAAGCTGTGGTTTCTAAATTTGTAGGCCGATGTACTTCAATAGATGAAATGCTCGATTGAAACTGCATCATAAAACTATTGGCAGTAGCACCCCCATCAACTCGTAGTTGTATGAGCTGTGTGCCTCTGTCTTTTGCCATTGTTGTTAATACATCATTTACCTGATAACAAATGCTTTCTAAGGCTGCCCTCGTAATATGTGCACGGGTGGTGCCTCTAGTAATGCCAATAATGGTACCTCTCGCATTTGCATCCCAATGCGGTGCCCCTAAACCTGTGAGAGCAGGTACCATAATTACACCATCAGTACTTGTAACAGAAGCGGCTAATGCTTCACTTTCGGCTGCATTCTCAAAGAATTTTAGCCCATCTCTTAACCATTGAATCGTTGCTCCTCCCATAAATACGCTGCCTTCTAAGGCATAGGTAGTTTCTCCTTTAATGCGCCAACCTACAGTAGTTAATAGTTTATTTTTAGAAAGAACAGGTTTGCTGCCAATGTTCATCATTAAGAAACAACCTGTGCCATAGGTACATTTTGCCATTCCTGTTTCGGTACACATTTGCCCAAACAGGGCGGCTTGCTGGTCGCCAGCAACACCTGCAATAGGTATTTGTCTTTTGTATATTAAATCAGTGGCTAAGGCTACAGTTCCACTGGAGTCTTTTACTTCTGGCAGCATAGAAACAGGTATCTCTAAAATATCTAGCAATTCTTGATCCCATTCCATCGTATGAAGATTAAAACAGAGTGTTCTGCTTGCATTGCTTGCATCGGTAATATGGCTTTTGCCATTTGTTAAATTCCAAATAAGCCAAGAGTCGATAGTGCCAAAGGCTAGTTCTCCATTTTCGGCAAGTTTTCGTGCTCCTTCCACATGGGTCAATATCCAATTAATTTTAGTGCCCGAAAAGTAGGCATCCAATACCAAGCCTGTTTTTGAGGTAAAAATTTTTTCTAATTTTTTACCCTTTAGCTGATTGCAGTACTCAGATGTGCGCCTATCTTGCCAAACAATGGCATTATAAATGGGCTTCCCTGTGTTTCGGTTCCACACCACCGTGGTTTCGCGTTGGTTGGTGATGCCAATTCCGCTAATGTTTTCGGGTCTTACGTTCGATTTTATAATAACTGCTCTGGCAACTTCTAATTGAGATTCCCAAATTTCCACCGGGTCATGCTCAACCCAGCCTGGCTTAGGAAAAATCTGCTTAAATTCTTTTTGAACAGCAGCAATGGGTTGTGCATTTTTATTATAAATAATAGCCCTTGAGCTAGTAGTGCCTTGGTCGAGGGCTAGAATGTATCTGGACATATATCTTGGTTTGATAATTTCGAATAAAAATTAAATATACAAATAGTGTTGTAAATCAAATTGTAAATTAAAGATTATTAGAGGTAGGCATATACATACACCAATGGCGATAAATATGTTAATAGGAAATATTAAGGTGCAAAACTTCTCAATTCCATAACTTAACCGTATTTACGGATTCCTTCCGAGAACGGAATTTTAAAAAAATCAGCGGAGGTAATGACGTTTCAATCGTCATTACGAATCCACCATTTGGCGGATGAAGCAATCTGTTTATTTTTTGATAAAATATTATTTTAGTGAAATTCTTGAGTCCACTCCGAAAATAGGCAATTTTCACAAAAAGATCGCCAAAAGAGACTTTTTTGGTTTTGGGTGTTTTCGGAGTGGACTCATTCTTATAATATTGATAATAAGCATACTGCAAAACACGTCAATGCTAGTACTCGGGAGGAATGATGGGTATGAAATTTGAGTATTGTTATTTGTTATTTCTGAAAACATTGACTTTATGGACAGGCTCTAAATAGCAAACGCAAATAAATGTGGTTAGGGCTATTTATGAGCAGTTTAAGTAAACAAAAATTAACATAGGTATTGGTTGTTCAATTTGCCTGTGTTATCCAATTTAAAAAGAATTAGCCCAATAGCACTATTGGTAGAATACTATATTCTGCAAGAATAAATCTACTAACAAACGTTTGCAAATGGTTTAAATGCGCATTTTGCTTCACTAAAAGATAATTTTAAATAGGATTTTGTTATTTATATTAATTCTAAATAAGTGTAGAATTGTTGGAACTCAACTGAATTACAGCGTGATAAGTATTTAATCAAAATACAAAAAGTTAATGAAGCAATAATTGCTATTCATTTAGCTTGCAAATGGCAGTTGCAAAATAGTAGATTTGTGCTTGCTTTTGAAAAAAGTGAAAACTAATACACTAACTTAAGTATGGCGTCTAAGCATTCAATTAAACGAAACTTCAAAGTATTTGTTGTTTTATTCTCTCTTTGGTTATCTTATGGCTCTCAGTCGGCTTTTGCACAAGCATCTGCTGTGCCTACTGATGCAGAAACAATAAAAGCCGGAGAAAGTTTATTTAAACAAAATTGTAAGGCCTGCCACAGCGTGCAGAGCAGGGTTGTGGGTCCGGCATTAAAAAACGTGTATGATCGTAAGGATTTACCTTGGATTAATGCGTTTGTAAAAAACCCTATGAAGGTTATTAAAAGCGGTGACGAATACGCTGTAAAGCTATTTGACGAGTATAATCAAATAGAGATGACTGGGTTTCCTTCATTTACTGATGAGGAAATAGAGTCTATTATGGCGTATGTTAAAGACCAGACCGACAATGCGGTAGTAGCAGCACCTGCTGCGACTGATTTAAAAGCTGAACCCGCAGCATCTCCTTCATCCTATGTAAATGCAATTATTATTGGGGGGTTGGTAGTGCTTGTTATTTTGCTCATTGTGTTAGCAATCATTATTTCTAAATTACGTAGCTATCTAAAAAACACAGAGTTATCTCCTGAAGATCAAGAGTACATTGCCAAGCCTGACGGTATTTTTGCAGCTTTAAGAAATAAAGCACTCATAGGTATTGTAATTGCTGTGGTTACTGCGGTTGTTACAAAGGCCACTATCGATGCTTTATTTACAATAGGTGTGCAGCAAGGGTACGCTCCAACGCAACCTATAAAATACTCACATAAAGTACACGCAGGCGATTATAAAATTGATTGCAATTACTGCCACACAGGTGTTCGCAAATCTAAGAACGCCAACATTCCTTCGGCTAATGTATGTATGAATTGCCACAGTGCCATTAATAAAGGCGCAACTACTGGAACAGAAGAAATTCAAAAAATTTACGATGCCGTTGAGAGTAATACACCAATTGAGTGGGTGAGAGTTCATAATTTACCCGATTTAGCTTACTTTAACCATGCTCAGCATGTAGAAGTAGGCAAAGTGGAATGCCAAACATGCCACGGGCCAATTGAAGAAATGGAAGTAGTAAAACAATATGCCAACCTAACCATGGGCTGGTGTGTTAATTGCCATAGAGATACGGAAATTAGTACCAAAGGAAATGCCTATTATGACAAACTACTTAAAATCCACGAAGGTAAAGGGAGTGACAAGGCTTTTACAGTATCAGAAAATGGTGGATTAGATTGCGCCAAATGTCATTATTAATTATAAAGAAAAAAACTCCAAGTTATATAACTGAACATGGAAATTAAAAAACAATATTGGAAAGGTCTGGAGGAGTTAAGCAAAGATCCTGAATTTGTAAAATACGCAGACAAAGAATTTCCTGAATACTTACCAACTAATTCGCCAACTGGCGGAGAAGAAACCGAAGCGGGAAGCACTCGTAGAGATTTTCTAAAATTAATGGGCTTTGGAATGGCTGCCGTTACGTTAGCTTCGTGCGAAGCTCCTATTCGTAATGCCATTCCTTATGTTAACAAACCTGTTGATGTGGACCCTGGAGTGCCTAATTACTACGCTTCTACTTATATGCAAGGGGGCGATTACGCCAGTGTGGTGGTTAAAACCCGTGAAGGTCGCCCCATTAAAGTAGAAGGTAATACGCTTTCTAAAATTTCGCAAGGCGGTACAAATGCCCAGATTGAAGCTTCCGTTCTTTCTTTATACGATAAAGAACGATTAACTGGGCCTCAAAAAGGAGGAACTGCAACAGATTGGGCTGTAATAGATAAAGAAGTAACCGATAAGTTAGCTGCTATTGCTGGGAAAGGTGGGCAAATTAAATTGGTAGCAAATACCATTATGAGTCCAACTACTTTAAAAGCCATTGAAGAGTTTAAAGCGAAATATGGCAATGTTGAATTAGTTCAATACGATACCCAACCAGCTTATGGTATTACCAAGGCTAATCAAGAAATATATGGAATAGCGGCTGTGCCTAACTATCATTTTGATAAAGCCGATGTGATTGTATCATTCGATGCAGATTTTTTAGGTACTTGGATATCTCCAATAGAATACACCAAAGGATATAGCAAAACCAGAAAGCTTGGCCCTAAAAAGAAAACAATGTCGAGGCATTACCATTTTGAAAGTAACCTTTCATTAACAGGTGCAAATGCTGATTATAGAACTGGTATTAAACCATCGGAGCAAGGTAAAGCTGTAGTTGGGTTATTTAATGCCGTGGCTGCTAAAACAGGAGGTACTTCTATCTCTGGTGGAGGCGAATATAAAAACCTTAAAAAGGCGGCCGCTGATTTGCTAAAAGCAAAAGGTAAATCATTGGTAGTGTCAGGCTCTAACGACCCGGCTGTACAAACGGTGGTTGCAGGCATTAACGATATGTTGGCAAATTATGGCGCAACAATCACTCTAAACGATTACTCTAATGCTCGCAAAGGCGATGATGCTCAAATGAGTGCTTTTGTGGCTGATGCCAAAGCGGGCAAAGTGGATGCAGTTATTTTCTTAAGCAGCAATCCAGTATATAATCATGCTAAAGGTGCAGAGCTAGCCGAAGCTATTAAAAAAGTAGGATTAACTGTTTCAACTTCTGATCGTAAAGATGAAACGGCTTCTTTAACAACTTATATTGCCCCAAATAATCATTATTTAGAATCTTGGGCAGATGCAGAACCTAAAAATGGAACATTCAGTTTAGGGCAGCCTACTATTTCGCCCATATTTAAAACACGCCAAGAGCAAGAAAGTTTATTGGCTTGGTCGGGCAATACCACTCCCTATTTCGAGTATTTAAAAGATAATTGGAAAGCTCGTTTTGGTGGAGGTAAAGAAGGCCTTGCTTTTCAATCGTTTTGGGATAAATGCTTGCAGGATGGAGTGTTGGAAACGCCTGCCGAACCAATTGAGTTTAACGCTACTATTGATGTTGTTACTATTGATGCTGCATCTGCAGCATCATCCATTGCTAAAAATTATAAAGGAGATGGATTTGAACTAGCACTTTATCAAAAAGTGGCAATTGGTGATGGTACACAAGCAAACAACCCTTGGTTGCAAGAAACACCAGACCCGATTGCAAAAACTACCTGGGATAATTATGTTACTGTTTCTCTTTCTGATGCGAAGGCATTAGGGATTACCGAATATGAAGGAAAATCAATTAAAGTTGATTTAACTGTAAATGGTGCTACGCACAGATTACCTGTTGTTATTCAACCAGGTCAAGCAAAAGGCACATTGGGGCTAGCTTTAGGTTATGGCAGAAAAAATGGCGGCAAAGTAGCCAACAATTTAGGTTTTGATGCAAATCCATTAGTAGGAACATTAAATGGGGCTGCTTATTATAATGTAACAACCGGTGTAAATCTTACGGCCACTGATGAAGCGTATCAGGTAGCACGTACACAAACACACCAAACGTATATGGATCGTGGTAATGTTATTCAAGAAGCTACGCTTGCAGCATACCAAAAAGACCCGATGGCAGGTAGAAAAGTGCCAATGATTGCTACCTGGCAAGATTTAGAAGACGGAAAAGTAAAGTCAACCACACTTTCGCTATGGAAAGGGCATGAATACCCAGATCACCATTGGGGATTAGCCATTGATATGAACTCTTGTACAGGTTGTTCTGCCTGCCATGTAGCTTGTGTAGCCGAAAATAATATTCCTGTAGTAGGTAGAGAGGAAGTTATAATGCGAAGAGATATGCACTGGATGCGTATTGATAGGTATTATAGCAGCAATGAAGAAGAACTAGCGAAAGCAGATGGAATGGTGAGCAGATTAGCTGCGTTAGATATAGCCTCTGAAAATCCAGAGGTTACCTTTCAACCCATGATGTGCCAGCATTGTAATAATGCAGGTTGCGAAACGGTTTGTCCGGTAGCAGCAACCACTCACTCCACATCTGGGCTTAACCAAATGGTATATAATCGTTGTATTGGTACTCGCTATTGTGCCAATAACTGTGCGTATAAAGTACGTAGGTTCAACTGGTTTAAATACCACGATAATACACAATTTGATATGAACTCATCGATGAACAACGATTTGGGTAAAATGGTATTGAACCCTGATGTTACCGTTCGTTCAAGAGGAGTAATGGAAAAATGTTCGATGTGTGTGCAACGAATTCAGCACGGCAAATTAGAGGCTAAAAAAGAAGGTAGAAGAACCAATGATGGAGACATTACTACTGCATGTGCTTCCGCTTGCCCATCCGATGCGATTGTATTTGGAAATATGAATGATAATGATAGCATGATTTCTCAGCTTCTTAGAATTAAAAACGAAGAAGGGGATTATGGCATTGATAAGCAGGTACATGAAGAAAGAGCTTATACTGTTTTAGAAGAAGTGGGGCAGAAGCCCAATGTTCTTTACCTTACAAAAATTAGAAATAAAGAAAATAACGAGTCTCACGCTTAATTATATAAGATTACACTATGCAAATATCATCACCTATACGTGAACCGCTAATACATGGAGGCAAAACCATGCACGATGTGTCGGAGGACATCTGCAGGCAGGTTGAAGGTAAACCATCAAAAGGATGGATGGCAGGTTTTGCCGTTTCATTAGCCATTTTAGCAATCGGATCAATTTCGGTTGTTGCCTTACTTTGGGATGGCATAGGCGTTTGGGGTTTAAATAAAACCGTAGGCTGGGCTTGGGATATTACCAACTTTGTGTGGTGGGTAGGTATTGGCCATGCAGGTACATTAATTTCAGCCGTTTTGCTTTTATTCCGCCAAAAATGGAGAATGAGTATTAACCGTGCCGCAGAAGCAATGACCATTTTTGCCGTTATCTGTGCATTAATGTTTCCTGGTTTGCATATGGGGCGTTTGTGGTTAGGGTTTTACTGGGCATTACCTTTACCAAATACCTTTGGGTCGTTATGGGTAAACTTTAACTCACCCTTATTATGGGATGTATTTGCCATCTCCACCTACTTTACGGTATCGTTGGTGTTTTGGTATGTAGGGCTTATTCCTGATTTTGCAACCATTAGAGATAGAGCAAAAAGCAAAGTGTCGAAAGCAATTTATGGCGGTTTAGCCATGGGCTGGATGGGCGGAGCCAAAGACTGGTCTCGTTACGAGTCTGTTTCACTAATACTTGCTGGTTTAGCAACCCCATTAGTACTTTCAGTACATACGATTGTATCTATGGATTTTGCTACCTCAGTTATACCGGGATGGCATACCACTATTTTTCCTCCATACTTTGTGGCAGGAGCCATTTTCTCTGGTTTTGCCATGGTATTAACACTTATGATTGTTACGCGTAAGCTATTTAAGCTAGAGGATTATATTACCATTGGTCATATAGAATTAATGAACATCGTCATTATTGTGACAGGCTCCATTGTAGGTATTGCTTATATTACCGAGTTCTTTATTGCTTGGTACTCAGGTGTGCCGGGTGAGCAATATGCCTTTATTAACAGAGCCACTGGGCCTTACTGGTGGGCCTATGCCACTATGATGACTGCCAATGTGATTTCTCCCCAGCTATTCTGGATTAAAAAAATTAGAACAAGCATTGTTTCAACCTTTGTTATTTCAATTATTGTAAATATTGGTATGTGGTTCGAGCGATTTGTGATTGTTGTAACTTCACTTCATAGAGATTACCTGCCATCGAGTTGGGCAATGTTTTACCCAACCAAACACGATGTAGGGGTGTATCTATTTAGTATCGGTTTCTTTCTTACAGCTTACTTATTATTCTCTAAGTATTTTCCTGTAATTAATATGGCCGAAGTAAAAAGTATTTTAAAATCTGACGGTGAAAAGAAATAAGAAATGGCAGTTGGAAAAAATTATTTAGTAGGAGTATTTGAGGATTCGGACGTAGTGCTTGATTCCATCAAATCGGTGAGAGATAATGGCGTTAGAATTCATGAAGTATTCTCTCCACACGCAATACACGGTATTGATGATTACCTTGGGTATAAGCAATCACGGTTGCCAATTGCCTCGTTCTTTTATGGACTTATAGGCTGCTCTTTGGCTTTGTTTACTATTTATTGGATGTTGGGTTTCGATTGGCCTATGATTATTGGAGGTAAAGATTTTACTTCTCTGCCTCCATTTATTCCGGTAACTTTTGAGTTTACCGTACTGTTGGCAGCCCATGGCATGGTACTTACTTTTTTTATAGTAAGTGATTTAAAACCTTGGGCTAAGCCAAAAGTGTTTGATGTAAGGTGTACAGATGATAAATACATTATGGCAATTGACCTTGCACAAAACAAGCAAAGCAAAGAAGAAATTAATAAGATGCTCGCAGATTCTGGAGCCTCTGAAGTAAATGAAAAAAACTTTGAGTAAGATAAAAAACTTAAATATGAAGTTTAATAGCGTTTTTACACTTTTAGTTGCCACTGCCACAGCTTTATTAATTAGCTGCGGAGCTGGTAAGGATAATACAGGCTACGAGTATGCACCCAATATGTACCACTCGGTTGCTTACGAACCCTTAAAGCAAGTAAAAGATAAAGAATCTGGCCTTTGGGTTAATTCAACAGACGAAAAAATTGGTGAATATTACAGTTCGAACCCACATAATGAGTTTGAAATGAATATGCGTTTACCTGTAGAGAACACAGTAAAAAGAGGCAAATTTTTACCTTACCGTATTCCTAAAGATAGTTTAACATTGGCAGCTGCCACGCTAACAAACCCTTTGCCTAATACAAAAGAAGTATTGGCGGATGGCAAAGCACTTTATGGCAGGTTTTGTAGTCATTGCCATGGAGCAAACGGGATTGATCCTGGTTTAGTAGGAGAACGCTATGCAG
Source organism: Cyclobacteriaceae bacterium (assembly GCA_026989535.1). Taxonomy (GTDB): domain Bacteria; phylum Bacteroidota; class Bacteroidia; order Cytophagales; family Cyclobacteriaceae; genus JAKISE01. The sequence goes on along the minus strand of JALSJD010000051.1, from coordinate 10,954 downwards.
GTGTGCCTTCTTATACTTCTGCAGCGGTTAAAAATGCAACCGAAGGGCATCTTTTCCATGTTATCACACTTGGCAAAGGCCGTATGGGAGCACATGATTCGCAGATAAGCCAAGAAGAGCGATGGAAAATTGTTCGATATGTTCAAACCTTACAAAAGCAATAATTAGAAGTTATGACAATTTCAGACGAAAGATTTGAATTTACCTCAGGTGCTAAGAAAAAATTGGTCCTCCTTGTAGTGGTAGGTATTCTGTTTTTATTAGCAGGAATATATTTAGATATAGCAGGAGAGGCTCATAATGCTGGGCATGCAACACTGCAAACAACAGTTTCTAACGACTTAGTAGCTTTTAATGGGGGCGAAGGCGAGGCTACAGCCGAGCATCATGAAACAGCCACTTGGCTTAAAAGGCTCTATACCGATTTATGGATAAATAATGTGTTTTTTGCAGGCCTTGGGCTCATAGGATTGTTCTTTCTTACCTTGCAATATGTAACTCAATCGGCTTGGTCAACTGGGTTTTTGCGGATACCAACCGCTATGGCCAACTGGTTGCCGATAGCTGGAGTGCTTATGCTTATTGTATTTTGGTTTGGCAAACACGATTTATTCCATTGGACACACGAGTACTTATACGATAAGGCAAGCCCTGAGTACGATGCGTTATTAGATGGTAAAAAAGGATTTTTAAACTTGCCCTTCTTCTTAATTAGAATGGTACTCTTTTTTGGAGGATGGACTCTGTTTTTCTACTACATTAAAAAGAAAGTTTTTGCAGAAGATATAGAAGAGCCGGGCGTTGCTCGTTGGAAACAAATTAGAGCATCATCTGCTTGGTTTATTATTTTCTTTGGCTATTCTACTTCTATAGGTGCATGGGATTGGGTTATGTCAATCGACCCTCATTGGTTTAGCACCTTATTTGGTTGGTATGTGTTTAGTAGTTGGTGGGTTTCTGGCTTAGCATTAATTGCACTCATTGTAATTATACTAAAAGAGAATGGGTACTTAGCTATTGTAACCGAAAACCACTTGCACGATTTAGGTAAATTTGTATTTGGCTTTACTATCTTTTGGGCGTACCTGTGGTTCTCCCAGTTTATGTTAATTCACTATGCTAATATTCCAGAAGAAACGGTTTATTTTATTCAACGACTAACAACTGATCAATACAGACCTGTATTTTTCATTAACTTATTTATAAATTTCGTTTTCCCTTTTATGTTTTTAATGACAAGGGATTCTAAAAGAAAGTTAGCCACTATGAAAATCGCTGCCATTGTAATTATTGTAGGACACTGGTTAGATTTTTGGTTAATGATTACACCAGGTGTAATGAAGTATGAGGGAGGTATCGGTTTTATGGAAATTGGAACTGCTTTAATCTACTTGGGTGCATTTTTATGGGTAACACTTAGTAATTTGTCTAAACACTTACTAATCCCTAAAAATCATCCAACATTAGAAGAAAGCTTACACCACCATATTTAACTTCGTTTGCAGTTGTATTTTTCTTAATTTTTACTTATAATACCAATAATGATATAATATAAAAACACATACTAATTTTAATATAATAACTTTAATCAAATAAAATATGCAAAACTTGTTATTAGGCGCAAGTGTAGTGTTGATTTTGGTCATATTGTTTATGATTTATAAATTATCTACACTAATAGGGGTTGTAAAGGGAACTAAATCTGATAAAGAAGTAGGAAGCAATACTATAAATGCTATACTAATGCTGGCATTCCTAATTGTAGGAAGCATAGCTGCTGTATGGTCAGCTGTTTCGTATTTCGATTTATACGACATCCCTGTTGCCTCCGAACATGGTGTTAAAACCGATAGCATGTTCTGGGTTACCATGTGGATTACAGGAGCTGCTTTTGTAATTACCCACATTCTTTTATTCTATTTTGCCTTTAAGTATCGTTATAAAAAGGATGCAAAGGCCATGTATTACCCCGACAACCACAAGCTAGAGATAATTTGGACTGTAGTACCGGCTGTAGTGCTTACCATACTTATTGGGTATGGGCTAACAGTTTGGAACGACATTACAGATACAGCTCCTGAAGAAGCCGAAGTGGTAGAAATTATGGGAGCCCAGTTTGCCTGGAGGGTACGTTACCCAGGAGCTGATAATGCGTTGGGTACATACGATTATCGTAAAATAGATGCTTCCAATGCATTTGGAATAGATCTTTCTGATAAAAACTCGCACGATGATTTTGTGCCAAGAGAAATTCACCTACCTAAAGGAAAGCCCGTTTTATTAAAAATACGAGCTAGAGATGTGCTGCATAGTGTGTATCTACCTCAATTTAGGGTTAAAATGGATGCAGTACCAGGTATGCCAACTCAATTTTGGTTTGTACCTACTAAATCAACGGCTGATATGCGAGCAGAAACAGGAAATAATGATTTTAATTACGAGTTAGCTTGTGCAGAGATATGTGGCAAAGGCCATTTTTCGATGCGTATGATAGTTGTTGTTGATGAGCCAGCTGATTATGATAAATGGAAGAAATCGCAGCAAACATGGCTATCTCAAAACCCTGAGTACTTATCACAGGTGCCAGAAGAGTTACAGGAAGTAGCGATGCTTTCTGCCGGAATTGAAGAAAACGAATCGAAAGATTCTTCATTATAAGAAACTAACAACTGTTATTATGTCAACCGCTCATTTAGATAATTTTACAGATGAAATGGAGCATGATGATCACGATCATCACGAGCAAAGCTTTATTTCGAAATACATTTTTAGTCAAGATCATAAGGTAATTGCAAAGCAATTTTTAATCTCAGGGATAATATGGGCCATTATCGGTGGTTTGTTATCTGTAATTTTTAGATTACAACTGGGGTTTCCTGATATGGATATGGCTTGGTTACGCCCATTATTAGGCCAATGGATTAATATAGATGCTGCCACTGGCTTAGGTAAATTGGACACAGAATTTTACCTCGCTCTAGTAACAATGCACGGTACCATTATGGTATTTTTTGTGCTTACGGCTGGCTTAAGTGGTACATTTAGTAATTTCTTAATTCCGCTTCAAATAGGCGCAAGAGATATGGCTTCGGGCTTTATGAATATGCTTTCGTACTGGTTCTTTTTTGCCTCTAGTATGATTATGTTTGCATCGTTCTTTATTTCAACGGGTCCCGCTTCGGGTAGTTGGGTAATTTACCCTCCATTAAGTGCATTGCCACAATCAATGTCGGGGGCAGGGCTAGGCATGACCTTATGGTTAGTAGCCATGGCATTATTTATTGTTTCTACACTATTAGGCGGTATTAACTACATTGCAACCATTATTAATTTAAGAACTGACGGTATGTCGTTTACCAAGCTGCCCCTTACTATTTGGGCGTTCTTTTTAACGGCTATTATCGGATTACTTTCGTTTCCCGTTTTATTATCTGCAGCCTTATTATTAATATTAGATAGAAGTTTTGGCACAAGTTTTTACTTATCTGAAATTTATATTGGAGGAGAAGCATTACCTAATATGGGCGGTAGTCCCATTTTGTTTCAGCATCTATTCTGGTTCTTAGGGCATCCGGAGGTATATATTGTATTACTGCCTTCTTTGGGTATTACCTCTGAAATTATATCTACCAATTCGCGCAAGCCAATTTTTGGCTACAAAGCAATGATTGGCTCTATGATGGCCATTGCAATATTATCATTTGTGGTATGGGCGCACCATATGTTTGTATCAGGGATGAACCCTTTTGCAGGGTCAATCTTTATGTTGCTTACCCTTATTATTGCGGTGCCATCGGCCATTAAAGCCTTTAACTACATTACTACCTTATGGAAAGGAAATATCATATTTACACCTGCCATGATGTTTTCCATAGGATTGGTATCCTTCTTTATATCGGGTGGCGTAACGGGTATTTTCTTGGGCAATGCGGCACTTGATATTCAATTGCACGACACCTATTTTGTAACAGCACATTTTCATTTAGTAATGGGTAGTGCCGCATTTTTTGGGATGATTGCAGGGGTGTACCACTGGTTTCCTAAAATGTTTGGTCGTATGATGGATCGTAAATTAGGCTATATCCATTTCTGGACTTCATTTATAGGTATTTACCTCATTTTCTTCCCCATGCATTACATTGGCATTGCGGGTTTCCCTCGTAGGTATTACTCTTTTACTAATTTTGATGCCTTTAGCACATTTACCGATTTAAATGCCTTTATAAGTGTTGCAGCCATTGCCACATTTGTTGCTCAGTTAATATTTGTATTCAACTTCTTTTACAGCATATTTAAAGGAAAGAGAGCTACTCAAAACCCTTGGGACTCCACTACTTTAGAGTGGACAACGCCTATTGAACCCGGGCATGGAAACTGGCCTGGGCCAATTCCAAAAGTATATCGTTGGCCTTATGATTATAGCAAACCGGGTGCGAAAGAAGATTTTATAATGCAAACCGTACCTTATGCTCAAACACCAGAGTCTAATTTGCCACACGAGCAAGAGTTAGCAGGGTTAGAGGGCAAAGATGATAACGCAATAAAGGTAGATTAACGTTGGCTGATTTATTATTAAATACTGTTCAGGTAATTAGTTCGAAAGAACGCATAAAAGCCTATGTGGAACTTTTAAAGTTAAGGTTATCATTTTTGGTGGCTTTTTCATCAGCCTTTGGTTATGCTTTAGGTGCTGTTAACTTTAGCTGGTCTGTATTAGGCTGGTTGTTTTTGGGAGGCTTTTTGGTTTCGGGGGCTTCGGTTACCATTAATCAAATCTTAGAAAAGGATTTGGATAAACTAATGAAGCGCACCCAGAAAAGACCACTGCCCACTAATCGTATTTCAATACAAGAAGCAACAGTTTTTACCGTTGTGGTGGCCGTTATTGGCTTGGGAATATTAGCGCTTACTACTAATTGGTTAACAGTAGCTCTTTCAATACTATCGTTAGTATTATACAGCTTTGTTTACACACCTTTAAAAAAGGTTGGGCCTATTGCTGTATTTGTGGGAGCTATACCAGGCGCATTACCGCCATTATTGGGTTGGGTAGCTGCTACTGGTCATATTTCCACAGCGGCCTTGGTCATATTTGGCTTGCAATTTATTTGGCAATTCCCTCATTTTTGGGCCATTGCATGGGTTGCCGATGAGGACTATAAAAAAGCCGGGTTTAAACTATTACCTGCCGGAGGTAAAAAAGATTTGAATACGGCTTTTCAGATAATGATTTATACAATGGTGCTAATTCCATTAGGGGTTTTGCCATCTCAATTTGGAATCACAGGTTTATACTCTGCATTTGTAGTTACCTTATGCGGAGCTTTATTTTTTGCACAAACATTTTACTTAATGAAACAGTGTTTGGTAGGCGAAGAAAGTTCGTATAAAGCTGCTCGTTCTATCATGTTTGGATCGTTTTTATATTTGCCGGTAGTGCAAATCGCATTAATTTTAGATAAAGTATAATGGTTACTGAATTAAATATAAAAGAAGTACCTCAAAAACAATTAGGCATAAACCCCAAAAAATTTATTCTTTGGTTATTTATGGTATCTATTGTTATGGTATTTGCCGCACTTACTAGTGGGTTTATTGTGCGCCAAGCCGAAGGAAATTGGTTAATATACGAGCTGCCTTCGCAATTATGGGTAAGCACTGTTATTCTACTTATAAGTAGCTTAACAGCTCATTGGGCTTTAAAAGCTGCCCAAAATAACAACAGTTTACAAACAAAACTAGGCCTTTGGGTTACACTTGGGTTGGGGCTTGTGTTTTTATCCACCCAATTTTGGGTTTGGGAAATATTAGTACAGCATAATGTATATTTAGTGGGCAACCCAGGAGGTTCCTTTTTATACGTGTTAATGGGCGTTCATGGCTTCCATTTAATAAGCGGGTTGATTTACATCATCATTATGTTGGCTAAATCATACCGAGCAAATAAAGTATCCGATATCCAATTTCAATTAAGTTTAAGTACAACGTACTGGCACTTTTTGGATGGATTATGGATTTATTTATATGTGTTTTTAATTATATATCATTAATAAAAAAATAGTATGTCAGCTACAAGTACAACACTAGCAGCATCTGATTGGACTGGAGGGAAATCGCCTTTTAACGTAAGCTACGGTAAGCTTATGATGTGGTTATTTCTGCTTTCTGATGCTTTTACTTTTTCAGGGTTTTTAATTGCCTATGGCTTGGTACGTTTTAGTGCCGATTCGTGGCCAGTGCCCGAAGAAGTGTTTAATGCAATGCCCTTTATGCATGGGGTAAATGCACCACTCATTTTTGTGGGCATTATGACGTTCATTCTTATCCTAAGTAGTGTAACTATGGTGATGGCAGTAGATGCCGGGCATAGAATGGATAAAAAAGGGGTGGCCAAATGGATGGGCTGGACGATTATTGGCGGAGCCGTATTTTTAGGTTGCCAGGCTTGGGAGTGGACACACTTTATAATTGGTACAGGTGGTGGCGGTGCCAGTTTAACTTGGAACGAATACGGCCCTGCTAGTTTTGCCGCATTCTTTTTCTTTATAACGGGTTTTCATGGCACCCACGTTTTAAGTGGAGTTGTCATAAATTATTTGGTGTATTATAACACTATTCGTGGTGTTTACGAAAAAAGGGGGCATTACGATATGGTGGAAAAAGTAGGTCTTTACTGGCACTTTATCGACCTTGTTTGGGTATTCGTTTTTACCTTTTTCTACCTTGTATAATTATTGAACTTAGAAATTTAAAGATATGACTACTGAAGAAAATACCGTTGTTGTACAGCCCGTAGATAAAGCTAAAATAAAGCATATTGTTAAAGTGGCTATTATTTTGGGCATTATTACTTCGTTTGAATTTGCCATTGCATTTACATTGAGTGCCGGTGGGGTAAAAACGTCTATTTTTGTAATTATGACCCTTGTAAAGGCATTTTACATTATCTGGGAATTTATGCACTTAGGCGATGAGGTTAAAGGGTTAAAATGGACAGTTATTGCGCCCGTTTTATTTGTAATTTGGCTACTGGTAGCCTTATTAATGGAAGGTTCGGCCATTTATGCGGTTAAATTTTAGAGAAGAATTAACCGACTGTTACGCAAAGCCTCTTTACCGTCATTCCTATTCATGCGAAGGTAGGAATCTGTAAATTATAGCGATTTTACAGGGTGTTTACATAACATCAATAATTAACTCATTTTGTAAGTCAGGCTATCTTTGATAATCTGGCTTTTTTATTTCTAAAAATGGATAAAACGATTAAAATATTATTCCTTATTGCGGCACTTGTTATTCCTAGTATGGTGTATATTTTTTTACGTGGGTTTGGCGAAAATAAATTTGAAATACCTGTTTATTACCCCAATGGCCTCACAATTGAAGGGTGCAGTTCAGATACCTCTACTACTCATTTAGTAAAATTTGAAAACTATAAATTGCAGGGTGCCCAATTATTTTATTTTCCGAAATGGGTAAATTCTAACGAGTTTTATAGGCAATGTGAACGAATTATGGCAAAGCCCTACCAAGTGGTTTTTATTGCCATAGCTGATACAACTTTGCAAAGTAAATTGGGCAATACATTGGTGGTAGCGGATGAAAATCAACTATTTAACATTGCCAATTGCGCCTTGGTGCTAGGGCAGGAAGTTGCTATTGCAAAGCCCATCTTTAATAGATTGGTGCTAGTAGATGCTAAAAAACGAATTAGAGGCTATTATAATGGTGCTGACCTAGAAGATATGGATCGATTAGATATTGAACTTGATATATTAAGTAAAGAGAAGGATGAATAAATTAGTAATTATTGGCTTGAGCGTGGTGGTGCCTTTGTTGGTAGCAATTTTGTTTTTTACGATTGAGTCGGAATCGGAGGCTGTTTGGGTACACTCACTACCATTGGTTAATGCCTCGCTAAATGGCACTACGGCAATTGTTTTAATGCTTGCTGTCTTTTTTATAAAAAGAGGAAATGAGCAAGTGCATAAACGGCTGATGCTCACTGCTTTTGTATTGGGTGTATTGTTTTTAGGCTCGTATGTAACGTACCATGCTTCTGTACCCTCTACCAAATTTGGTGATGTTAACGGTGATGGGGTAGTAGATGCCAATGAACTGCTCGAAATTGGCTCCATGCGGATGGTGTATTTAGGCCTATTGCTCTCACATATACTTATGGCAGTAGCCGCTTTACCACTTATTTTAATGGCCTTTAATTATGGCTTAAAAGGAGATAGAGCCAAGCACCGAAAAATGGTAAAATTCACTTTTCCTGTTTGGCTTTATGTAGCTATAACAGGAGTTCTGGTGTATTTGTTAATAAGCCCGTATTATTAAAACTCGGAGTGCGACTGCGAGCCGCCCCGATTGCATGCATAAATCTATATTTAATTGTTGTTATAATAACGAGTATTTTACATTGAGTTTATAAGTTGAACACAAGGAATGCGTGTTTAAGTGTTAGTAATTAACACACTAGCTCTTTACTGAGCTTTTTACCTGTTTCTAAATAATGGTTTACTGCCCTTTCCCAGTAGCGCATATCATCATGAAAATGTTTGGCAACCATGGAGGTAATCATGGTTTTTCCTAATTCGCTCAAGGCTGTATAGCGGTACGTCAATTCTGCGGTACAACCTTCGGCAGATTCATTTAATTGGATGGAAATTCGAACGGTAAAAAGTCCTTGGGTTACTCTCGTAAATTCAACCCAATTTATATCGGGTTCATATTCAGTTACTAGCCATACGGTTTCTATTCCTTGCCCAAAGGGTGTAATAAAAACACAGTTTTTTTCGATAACCCCTGAACGGGAATACACCATTTCAAAATTCCACCCATCAATCCATTCTAATTCTTTTACTGGGCATAATAGTGGAAATACTTCATTCGTATTGAAGCTATAGTGGTGAATGTAATTAAATGTTTGCGCAAACATGAAACAATTATACTAAATTTTTAATCTATCTATTTCAATTTTACTAGCTCTTCTTACTTTAGTAGTTCTTTTAAGCACTAATTTTTCAGATTCAATGAAGTTACTACACTTATCACACAAAATACGCTTTTTTTTTGTTTGTTGTGTTGCTGTTGCTATTATTCCCTTTTCGCTTTGTTGTTTTAACGCAAAAAATCTGATTCCCATTATTGCTTTAAACCTTATTTTCTCAGCGTTCTTTTGCGAGAGATATTTGTTAACTGATGTAAAATAATTTACGTCATTCTTCTCGAGTATTCGGGAGGAATCGTAGATATGGATAAGACATTAGCATTATAGAGGCTATAAATTTAATAATCAAGGTCGGACAATAGTCAGACCAAAAAATGACACCAATCTGACTGCCGTCTGATTTAAGCAAAGATAAATTTTTAAATTTCTTGAACTTGCTCTTAAACTTAAATAAATATACATACTTCTTTCTATTTTGAGCCAACAAGTAATTTTTTTCAATTATTTCACTTGTCAATAAAATTTTTAGTTGCTCGATAAAATTATTGACATCTTTCTCTGATGAGATTTTGACATCTTCAGCATAGTGATCTCCATATTTGCCAATATAAATATTAACCCAATTTTTCCATAAAAGAAAATTCATTTTAAGCGATATATTATTGTTAGCAATAATTGCAATATCTAACTCTGAGTCCACTCCGATAAAGTCATTTTGCAAAAACCGACAAATCTGAAATTTTGCAAAAAAGGCAATCTATCGTCTATTGTTTTTAGTACCAACGTTCTGAAAGCGAAAATCAACGCATCAAACATGTACACAAATAATTTTTGTGCCCAAAAAGTTGATTTTTGTGCCATTTTTTCTGCAAATTTTAATATTCGAATAAAATTTACCCATAGACATCTCATATCAGCCCACATTTGATGCTTAATCAAGCCTCGATATCGACTTTTGGCATTTGGATAATGGTAGCCGATTTGAAAAATTGTAGCTTCAACATTATTGCGCTTCTGTAAAACTTCTACAGGCGTTTCTTCAATTTTCTTTCTTACTTTACTCGTATCATTTTCTTTCTGCGTAAAGTACCGATAGCCTTTAGCTGTTTTGATTCGCCATTTCTGCTCATTATTTTTTCCTCTAATCTTAGTCACCTCCAGAAACGCTCTTGTTTTGGTATCCAATACAGTAAGTTCATCATTTTCTAATAAATCTAATTGATACCTGCTTTTTGCTCCCTGTATGGCATGTAAGTATAAATTAATATCTTCTTTAGTACAAAAAACCTGATTATCTGGGCTGTGATACGCTCCGTCTGCATGGATATTTTCTGTTTTATCTAAAAACACCTTTTCTACTTTCTCAATGCTTTCTTGCACAAAGTCAACATCAGAAGCGGTAACCTTTTTCATAGTTACATCTCCTATGAGGTTTAATCCTTTATCATCGCAACTTTCTGTGGCATTGAAACTGTAACCTTTAACTTTATTGCCGTCTTTATTGCGAAAATCACAATCTGTATCATGAGGTGACTGGATAGATTTCGCTGATATATCTTCCTTCTTTCGGGGTATTACAAGTTTTGCTTCGTTTATCCTGAATTGCTGATGAAAAACCCTTTCCAGTGTTGTGTAATGAGTGCTTTTTACTGTACAGAACAGAGGCAACACCTTGTGTATTAACGCTCCAAGCTCCTGAAGTTTGGTTTTTACTTCCTCACTCGTGCTGGTATAAACCACTTTATTCCCTTTGAATTTTAATAACTCATCCAACTGCTCTTCTAGCTTACTACCGATTATCCCTGTTTTTTTTACTTCTTTATAAAACAGGCGAAGTGTTTCATGCACCAACTCATAACGGCTAAGGATTTGTCAATAAATAGATCAATATAGTATTTTTATTATCTTTGATAAAAAAAAAGATAATGGAAACAGATTACATAATAAAGGAACGAATAGAAACTATTCTTCCGCTACTCAACGAACGTCAAAGCAGGGTTT
>JALSJD010000050.1 GCA_026989535.1 Cyclobacteriaceae bacterium | reverse complement strand
TCATAATTTACATCATAATTTCGAATATTTTTCGAAAAATTGCTCACCTGCAAGTACAAACTATCTACAAGGCTGTACCTAAACAAATTAGTAATTCCTTTTTGATCGCTTAAATAATAAAACTCAGTCGCATTTTTGGCTTTAGGTGCAAAATCGTAACTAATGGTATTAGTAAGCCTGCTCAGTACTGTTTTGGTTGTATCGAGGTTGAACGTAAAAATATTAAAATTTGTGCTTAACTTTTTAAAGCTTTCTTCATCTACCTTTAATGTGTCGTTAGATCTATTTGAACTAAAAATAATGGTATTCGAATTTGGAATAAAGGTGGGGTTAACATCATCGAAATAATCATTGGTTAGCCTTCTAATTTTGTTTCGTCTTACACTTAATAGGTAAACATCCGTTTTGCCAGTTCTGTTGGCACTTAGCACGGCCAGCCTCCCATTGCCAGAAAAGTTAATACTATTAATTTTTTCTAAATTACGTAAAGGGCTTGCAATTTTACTTTCCGTTTCCAGGTCGTATAGCCATAAGTAATAAGCTCCTTTTTTGTACATAACTATTCCCAATGTATGCTCATTTTGCCAATCTAATAAAGGAATAATATTGTCAATTTTTTGGTCAGTTACTTTATGCCCATAATTAAATACTTTAGCTGTTTTTCCTGTGGCTATGTTTCTAATATAAACTTGATACTTGGAGTTTTCATTTATAGCGTAAGCCAATAATGTGGCATCTGGGCTTAAGCTAATAGAACTAATATGTTCTTCTCGTTTTAATGAAAGAATGGAATTAGAACCCTCTGGGGCAATATAGTTTTTGGCAATTTGGTTTGACATATTAGTATAATACTCCTGCCACTCCATCATAACCTGTTTAAATGAAACTCCCAATGTGAAAGAAATACTTTTCTCCTCACTTCTAAGCATTCTTACAAGGTTTAAAATTTGGTTTACGTTATTTTTGCCATACTTCTGAACTAAAAAGTTCCACATCGATTGGCCTGCAAAAACAGCTTCTTTGGAGCTTAATTTATTAAGCTTATTTACAGCACCACTACTCATTAGGTCGCGTACTCTGTCATCCATATCAACGTCCCACCCTTTTGCCAAGTAGGCAATTGCGCCTTTAACAAACCAATCGGGTAAGCTCATTAAATAGGTGTTTTGCCACATATCCGAAAGGCTGCCACCAAAGAGCATATCTTTTAGAATTAGCTCCGACAACCCCATTACCAGCTCTTCTTTTAATCCAATTATTGAGCCAGGATTGGCCACTTCAACATAGGTTTTTACAAAATCGGTTTGCCCACCCACTCTGTGCGAAGCTTTGTTAACTCCGGCATTACTTTGTTGCATTTCGGTAACAGAGTTGTAAATAAATATTTTTGCTTTAAAATAAGGGCTGTAACCAACAATATCTGTAATTCTCTCAAACTCTTCTTCTAAGTATTCTGTGGCTTTTCGGGCAGTTTTGCCCCCCTTGCCGTAGTAATAAACATCAAAATTTACACTGCTATAATATTTCCAGTCAAAATCTAGGTATTGCATTCGATTTTTACCAAACACCTCACGAGTTTGTTGTGCAACCACAAAAGTTGTTGCAAAAAACACCAAACCTATTATTAGACTAAAAATTTTCACCTCTTAATACTGCTTTCTAAGTTTAATTATACCTGTTTACATTAACTTCCTTGTCAATTTCTATCCCATCAATTAAACTATTTGCTAACTGATTAGCAAAAAATGGAGCCAAAGATACCCCTTTAGTGCCTAAACCATTAAATATAACTAGTTGTTCTCTTTTATTACTCATTCCAAGCACTGGTCTTCTATCAGAAACAGAAGGCCGCACGCCTGCCTTATGCCCCACAACTTTATAGGGTGTTTGTAGGAGTGCTTTTAATTTTGTTTCAATTTCAGCCTTCCCTTTTTCTGTGGGCTTCCATGTTAAGTCTTTATGATTATAATTGGAGCCTACTGTATGGTTTCCATCTCGGGGCATAATAAATACCCCACGATTATACACTTTTTTTAAGGATGGTTCTATTTCAATTTTTAAAACTTCTCCTTTTACAGGTCTAAATTTAATTTCACTAAAATAATCACTATCTACTTCTGCCACTCCATTACAAAAAATAATTTTTTTAGCTTTAATGCCTTTATAAACGACAACCTTTTCAATAAAGTTTATAGAATCGTTCTCAAATTTTTTATTTGTTAATTGATTGGTGCTTTTTAGCCAATTATTTGCTGCTTCTAAAAATACGTTAGTATCTAAATAACCGCCTTGCTTTAAAAGTAATCCTCCAAAAGGGTCAGATACAACGCTATCTGATTCACTGCAAGTTTTTACTTCTTTAACAAATGGTTTATAATTTTCGTCTATGCTTTTTCCTTGCCATTCATTTTGTTCCTCAACACTTATAAATGGTCGATAAATAGGAATTTTATAATAAAACTTTTGATTCAATTTTATTTCTGCCTTTTTATAAAATTTATTGAGGTAATTAAAAAGTTCATGAACTCTCCAGGTTAATACCATTTTTCTGCCTGTAATAGGGTTAATAAGCCCCCCAGCTACTCTCGAAGAATTATTTCCTTCGGGGTCGTTATATACCATCACCCTTTGCCCTTGGGCTGTTAGTTCCAGTGCGAGGCAACTGCCTGCGAGGCCTTGGCCTACAATTATATAATCGTATTCTCGTTCCAAATTTTGCGTATTGAAATTAAAACCATCTATTTTGTAGGGAATCTCTATTAATTGATTCGCATCAAAATTTTTATAGTGTTTTGCAGGCAATGCTAATTTTTGAAATACTATCGGGATAATATGAAAAAATTAAAAGCAGCATGCGAAACACTATAAAAAACCTATGGGAACAAAGATAAACAACGATTTGACTACGTTATATTTTTTTTTCAATAGATTTGGCTATTCAAAAAAAAACAACCCTGCAAGCTGGCTCGATCGCTAAAAATGTTTACCAAACATTTTTTTTAACGCTCCGCCCTCTTGCAGCTCATTGTTTCTTTTTATTTTTTGAAAGCAATCAATTAATAGAGGTTCCCTGTAGCAAAACTCATAATTTATAACTTATGATTACTGTTAAAACTTTTGTTTTTAATCCTTTTAGTGAAAATACCTATATTCTTTTTGATGAAACAAAAGAATGTGTAATTATTGATCCTGGTTGTTTTGATAAAAAAGAAGAAGATGAAATAGTCTCTTTTATAACTAGCAATAAATTAATTCCAACATATATTTTAATCACACATGGGCATATCGACCATGTGCTTGGAGTAAATTATCTGAAAAACGAATTAAACATACCTGTTTGGGTACCAAAAGAGGAAGAGCAAACCTATAATGCAGTACCTTCTTATTCGGAGTCTTATGGGTTTGGCAACTATAAACACACCCCAGCCGACTATCTGATTAATGAAGGAGAGAAAATTTTGTTTGGGACTTCATCATTAAATACAATTTATGCTCCGGGGCATTCTGCTGGTCATGCTGCCTTTATAAACATAGATGAAAATATTTGCATAGGAGGCGATATACTTTTTAGTGGCAGCATTGGCAGAGTTGATTTACCGGGAGGAGACTATGACACACTAATTAAGAGTATCAAAGAAAAACTATTTACCCTTAATGAATCTATGGTGGTATATCCTGGGCATGGGCCAACAACAACCATTAAACAAGAAAAAGCTACGAATCCATTTTTTGTTGACCAATAGTATGCTAAAAAAACATATTCCAAATACAATAACTTTAGCTAATTTAACTTGTGGTTGCATAGGCATTATAGCATGCACTAAAGGCGATTTGGCAACCGCCTCTTATATGATTTGGCTAGCAGCCATATTCGATTTTTTTGATGGCTTTACTGCACGGTTATTAAATGTATCATCGCCCATAGGCAAAGAGCTAGATTCATTAGCCGATATGGTAACATTTGGCGTGCTACCCGCTTTTATTTTATTTAGCATGCAAGAGAGTCTAACCACTGGCTACCTGCCTTATATTTCATTTTCTTTAGCACTTTTTTCTGCATTAAGGCTGGCAAAATTTAATATTGACACAAAGCAGACAAACGGATTTATTGGAATGCCAACCCCTGCTGCGGCTTTTTTTGTCTCTGGCTTGGTGTTTTGGCCCACTAGCTCATGGCTTGTTAACAACCCTGTAAGCATTGCTGCTATTAGTATTGTTTTGTCACTTTTACTTGTTGCTCCAATACCCATGTTGGCATTAAAATTTAAAGATTACTCACTTCGAAACAATATTAGCCGCTATTTATTAGTTATTATATCAATGATATTGCTTGTTTTGTTTGATAAAAAATCTTTCCCGTTAATTATTAGTTTTTACTTCATCTTGTCACTTTTTGTTGCCATTAAGAATAAAAGAACACACGATTTAAGTAAATGAAACATTTAGGCTTTTTCCTGTTGCTTTTCGGTACTATTCTTATCAAAGAAAGTCGGGCTCAAGACAATTCTGTTTTAGCAAATGGCAGTTGGTATAAATTTGCCATTACCGAAACAGGTGTTTATGAGTTAAAAGGTTCTGACCTTGCAAATGCGGGCATTTCAATCTCAAGCCTAGACCCTGATAAACTTCGGCTATTTGGCACTTATGGAGGCATGTTGCCACAAGCAAATGATGCATTAAGGCCATTAGATTTAGAAGAGCTTGCTATTAAAATAATAGGAGGCGAAG
>JALSJD010000049.1 GCA_026989535.1 Cyclobacteriaceae bacterium | reverse complement strand
ATCCGCTAGTATTCTAAGGTAAAACCAAGGATATGCACAATTATTTATGCAGCATGTTGATAAAGTGGCACATAAGGCGTTCCTCTTTGAAATTCTTTACTCTGTCAATGGTAGCGCATCCCCTTAATTAAAAGTTTTAATACTAAACAATTAGGAGACTCTTCGGGCTGTAGCCCTCTGAGTGACGTGCATTCTTCTTCGAACCGTCATTCAGAAGGAGGAACGACTGAAGAATCTCTTTAAAAAGGAGACCCCGCAACGGATGCGGGGAATCGTGCTTTTTATACACTTTGCCAATCCGCTAGCGGGTGTGGTGGCTATGTTTTTTCGGCTGAATGAGGTATGTTAAAAGCAAAAAACCCTTGCAAATACTTGATTTACAAGGGTTTTTAATTTTTAGAGAGCCTCCTATCCGACTCGAACGGATGACCTGCTCATTACAAGTGAGCTGCTCTAGCCAACTGAGCTAAGGAGGCATTAAATTAAGCAAAACATAATCTGCTTTGCTCAATTGCGATGCAAAAATAGACGTACAGATTAATATACCAAAAATTATAGAGGAGAATTTTAAATATATTTTCACCGAGCATAAGCAACCTAGTTATCAAGCGATTTCGCCTCCACAACTAGAGCCTGCTCCTGCCGTGCACCCATAACAATGCTTACCTGTTTTTATGGCTCTGCTATTCAGCAAGTTTTTATCAAAATCACGAATATGCTCCACGTGCTGGCACTTCATTTCTAACATTTGATTAAAGTCGCAGTCGTATAAATACCCATCCCAACCTACTGATAGTGTGTTTCTACACATAACACCTTCTACTGCTGCAGGGTTAAAGGCATTCGAAAGTTCCTCCATATAGCTGTCGTAATTATCCGATTGAATTAAATAATCCAAAAAACGGCTAATGGGCATATTGGTGATGGCAAATAAGCTATTAAAGGTTATGCCATGCTTTCGTTGCAGTCGTTCTTTAAAATCACGTTCTAACGAGGATTGTGCCGGAGGCAAAAAGGCACCACTTGGGTTAAATACCAAGTTCAAAGGCAAGCCACTTTCCTCTTTTCCATACCCAACAGCATTCAGCATTTTTAACGCCTTTATTGATTGCTCAAAAACGCCTTCTCCACGCTGGGCATCGGTACGTATTCTTGAAAAATGAGGCAAAGAAGAAATGATTTCTACCTTGTGCTTCTTATAAAAATCAGGTAGGTCGTTATACTTTGGGTTGGCCACAATAATGGTAAGGTTGCAACGCACCATTACGTGGACATTTCGCTTGGTTAACTCTTCCACAAACCATCTAAAATCAGGGTTCATCTCAGGAGCTCCACCGGTTAAATCCGCCACGTGTATATTGCCCTTTTCAATGGCATCCAAACATAGTTGCATCGTATCTCTGGTCATAATCTCTTTACGATCGGGCCCTGCATCTACGTGGCAATGCGCACAGGTTTGATTGCACATTTTGCCCATATTTACTTGCAAAACATCAACATTGGTTGGTCGCAAAGGGTTAAATCCAATTGGCTCAGTACGAGAATCAAACGAAGGAATACCCGCTCCTTCTAACACTTCTATTTGCGCATCGGTATTGGAGTATAAATGCTTTTGAGCGTTTAATGTTTTCATATTTACATTGCGAGGTCTTCCACCTTATTCATCATCTGCACCCCATGAACAAGGCTGGCTCCACCACGAATAGCAGCCGCTACATGAATAGCCTCCATCATTTGCTCCTCATCCGCTCCTTTTTCTAACGAGCTTTTTGTGTAAGCATCTATGCAATAAGGGCATTGTACTGCATGGGCTACTCCCAAGGCAATTAATGCTTTTTCTCGCTGAGTTAGCGCACCTTCTTTAAATACTTCATCGTACCAGCCGAAAAACTTCTCGCCCATTTCTTTTTGATACTTGGTAATATTTCCAAATTTCTTCAGATCCTCTTCTACATAATATGGTTTGCTCATCTTATCTTTTTTTTCAAATCTATACAAATCTATCTTGTCAATTAGTTTTACAAACAACATAAATAGTTATTTGGTTCAGCGTATGGGTGAGATGGCACTATTTTGGCTTGTTCCTCACTTTAGAACACCTCAATCTACCATTAATTTATACCTGCGGTTATTTTATGTTGATGAGATGCTCTTATTTTGCGGCTTTATGACAAAAACACTCTTCCCTTTTTTATTTTTTGCATTGGTTTCTTATCAATCACTGGCACAATCTATTATTATACGTGATAAAGAAACCAATACCCCCATTGAAAACGTACTTATTTACGATGAATTTGGTAACCAAGCGGTGAGTAACGGTAAGGGTGCAGCCGTTATTAATAAGTTGGAAGGTTCCCTTATCACCCTGCAACACGTTGGTTACACCACCTTAATCATTACTAAAAAGAAATTACCCAAAGAAATTTTTCTTCAATCCTCCACCATTTCTGTAAACGAGGTAGTTGTTTCGGCCAATAAATGGGAAGAAGATGCCTCGGAGATAGCCGTGAACATCGCTAAAATTACACGTGAAGAAATTGCCCTAAAAAACCCACAAACTGCCGCTGATTTACTGGCTCAATCGGGTGAAGTATTTGTACAAAAAAGTCAGCTTGGTGGGGGTAGCCCAATGATTAGGGGATTTGCAGCCAATAAAATACTTATTTCGGTAGATGGAGTACGAATGAATAATGCCATTTACCGAAGTGGTAATTTACAAAGCATCATCGCCTTAGATGGGCTTACCACCGAAAGTGCCGAAGTAGTTTTTGGGCCGGGTTCGGTAATTTATGGCAGCGATGCCTTGGGTGGTGTAATGGATTTCCATACCATATCACCTCAATATGATAGTATTTCAGGAGAAGCTTTTGGTCGATTTTCATCTGCCAACTTAGAAAAAACAGGGCATATAAAGTTCAATTATGGAAATTCAAAAATTGCTTGGTTTGCAGCCTTTACATACAGCAGTTTCGATGATTTAGTTACTGGCTCAAGGCACAAAGGTAATTACCCCCTATTTGGAACTAGACCTGAATACGTTGATTTTATAAATGGCAAAGATAGCATTGTTCAAAACTCGAATATCAACAAGCAAATCTTTTCGGGTTATAACCAGTTTAATGGATTGTTCAAACTCAAATTTGAGCTTAAAAAAGAGTTGGAACTCATCATGGCAATTCATTTTACCACAAGCAGCAATGTGCCTAGGTATGATCGCTTAACAGAATATAAAAACGACACACTCAAATATGCACAATGGTATTATGGACCTCAAAAATGGGGAATGACCTACCTTCAATTAATATCGACAAAAAAAACGCGCATTAAAACTCAATCAAAATTTACGCTTGCGACACAAAGTGTTGGAGAAAGTAGATATGATAGAAAATATAAGTCAACTGATTTAAGACATAGAAAAGAACATGTAAGTATTATAAGTTTAAATTATGATGCGTTTAAAGAATTAGCTTCAAATACATTTTATTACGGTTTTGAGGCGGTTGCAAATGTTGTGAGTTCATTTGCAGAAGTTGAAAACATTAACACTCAGATAACTTCTCCAGCTGCCACTCGCTACCCCGATGGACAAAGCACTTGGGCTTCTCTCGCAGCTTATCTTAATTGGAAACACTACTTTTCAACCAATCTAATTTTAAATACAGGTATTCGGTATAGTCATGTTTTTCTTCAATCTGAATTTGTTGATAAATCGTTTTATAACTTTCCTTACGATGAGATTACCTTAAATACAGGTGCTGCCAACGGAAGTTTGGGTATTGTGTGGAAAATCAATAATGGGTTTCATATAAAATCATCCATCAGCAGTGGATTTAGAGCCCCTAATGTAGATGATATTGGCAAAGTATTCGATTCTGAGCCAGGCAATGTGGTAGTGCCAAACGAAAACTTAACACCCGAATATTCGTATTCAGGAGAGCTAACTTTTACGGGTAAAATTAATTACGAACTTGAGTATAGCCTTACCGGATACTACACAAGGCTGGTAGATGCAATGGTGCGAAGAGATTTTACTTTTAACGGACAAGACAGTATCTATTATGATGGTGAATTAAGCAATGTACAAGCCCTTGTTAATACTGGCGAGGCCTACATTGGTGGTGTATCGGGCAAAGTAAAATACACCAAAGGAGGGTTGGTTATAGCCTCAACTCTTACCTATACCAATGGCCAAGATTTAATTGAGGATGTGCCTTTGAGGCATATTGCACCTTTATTTGGGCAAACTGCTGTTACCTATAAATGGCATAGCGCCACCATTATGTTTACACAGCAATATAATGGCAGCAGAACCCTCAATCAGCTTTCGCCCAGTGAGTTAAACAAACCGCATATTTACAGCCCTAATGGCAGCCCTGCCTGGACAATTTCGACCATTAATATGCAATACGAGTTTG
Source organism: Cyclobacteriaceae bacterium (assembly GCA_026989535.1). GTDB lineage: Bacteria > Bacteroidota > Bacteroidia > Cytophagales > Cyclobacteriaceae > JAKISE01. The sequence goes on along the minus strand of JALSJD010000049.1, from coordinate 22,224 downwards.
GTAAAAACTTTATTATTAACGCAGGTGTGGAGAATATTTTTGATGTACACTACCGACCCTATTCCAGTGGGATAAGTGCACCCGGTAGAAATTTTATATTAAGCATAAAAGCGAAGTTTTAGTTTCTTTATGAATAGCTGACCCTACGCAAAACACCCTCTACCGAACCTCGAATACACATGGCTTGTCATTCCTGCGAAGGCAGGAATCCGCCCTGCAGAATGTTGCAAAAAGACCACCAATGATTAAATCTTGGCGTTTTTGTTTATGTGCAGCTTGTTCAATATTTACGGATTTCTTCCGAGTACTCGGGAGGAATGACGGTGTGTCGTTTATGGGTTAACACTCAGTCCCCGTCAAAGATATTGAAAAATGCTTGCAAAACAGGTATATAATTAGCACTTCTCATGGCTACTGAATCGCTCTATCTATAAATCCTTTTACCGCCAAGTTCGTAATGTTTTACGCAAAGGGTGCAATACTTTTTTTAGCGTTCTTAACGAATTCTTTGCGTACATTGCGGTTAAATTTAAGTAATCCTAGTGTTTTAGGTGAGTTAAAAATCTAAACTAATCTCATCAAAAGCTCTTTGAAGCTTTTTATCTAAAGTCCATAATACAAGATTATTTTTAATGCAAGCAGCCAAAATATAGCTATCTACTAAGCCTACTCCTTGAGTTAGAAGTTTATACTTGTTTGAATTTAAACCTGCCTTAATAAATAGCATTTCTTCATTTACTTTGGGCACATTCTCCCAAAACCCTTGTATCATTTCTCTGTCTCTCCTATTTTTTGCACCCTGCAATAATTCACCAAAAACAGCCGAAACCGTAAACATATCATTCTTTTTTAAGTACGCATCAAAAACACCATTTAAATCGGCATCGTTATTTTTCAAGTAAGAAATCCAAATGGAGGTATCTGCCAAAATCATCTATTCCGATTTAGTTTTCTAACACCTTCGGCAGTAAACCCGTCTATAAATTCCAAAGGGTTCTTCCGAACTTCCTCAATCAAATCTTCCATATTTTTTGAATTAATATAAAATTTAAGCGCAATCAATAAGCTTTCTGTGATGTTTTTTCCGCCCGATAGTTTTTTAACTTCGGCCACCATATCATCTGGTATTAATGCTGTAACCTTCATAATCGTATAGTTTATACGACAAATATACGATGCGCTATACGAAAGTCAAAATAATTCGTTTTGATTAGACCAATCTGTTTGATATTTGGCTTTATATTTGCTAAAAATAATAACTATGATAAGAACAGTAATCACACTTTTATTATTGGCTGGATTTTTCTCTCTACAAGCTCAAAATAGTGAGCTGGATGAGCGTAATGGATTTAAACATATTAAAATTCTTTCGAAGGTAACTTCATACCCGGAACTCAAACTCGATAAAACAAAAGATGAGTTTAATTCCACTTATACGCGAAGACCAGGGCATCTGCTTACCATAGGAGAAATCCAAATCAAAGACTTTGTTGTTTACACCTACAAAGATTTGATTTATAAAATTGAGATAACCACCGTTAAAGACCCTAATTTATTCAAAGGACTGGAGCAAGCATTTGGCAAGTCTAAATTTTCGGTAACAACCAATAGTTACATTTGGCAAGGCAATGAGGTTAAGCTAAGTTTTAAAACTACTAAAGGCGGAAAAGAAACGATTATGGTCTATTCTTCCTTAAAAATTAAGGATATTATTAAAAAGGACGAAGAACAAAAAATCAAAGATTTATCAAACGATTTTTAGCAATGAAAAACATAGCAGTAATAGGATCGGGCACCATGGGCAATGGCATTGCCCACGTGTTTGCCCAAAATGGATTTAACGTAAACTTAATTGATATTTCTTCTGAGGCGTTGGATAAAGCCATAGCCACTATCACCAAAAACTTAGACAGGCTGATTGCTAAAGAAAAAATTGACATTGCTAAAAAAGAAGCGACCTTAGCTAACCTATCCACCTTTACAGATACAAAAAAAGGCATTGCCAATGCCGATTTAGTAATAGAAGCAGCCACCGAAAACGTTGACTTAAAACTCAAAATATTTAAGCAGCTCGATGAACTAGCTCCCGCCAATTGCATTCTGGCAACAAACACCTCTTCTATATCCATTACTAAAATTGCAGCGGTTACTAACCGACCAAGCAAAGTAATTGGTATGCACTTTATGAACCCCGTGCCTATTATGAAATTAGTAGAAATTATCCGTGGATATAACACTACTGATGAGGTTACCAACCGCATTATGGAACTTTCTAAAACCTTAGGAAAATCGCCTGTGGAGGTGAACGATTATCCAGGTTTTGTGGCCAACCGCATATTAATGCCAATGATTAACGAGGCAATCTATACGTTATTCGAAGGTGTGGCAGGCGTTGAAGAAATTGACACAGTTATGAAACTAGGGATGGCACACCCCATGGGACCCTTGCAATTAGCCGATTTTATTGGGCTGGATGTTTGCCTCTCCATCCTCCATGTGCTTTACGAAGGATTCGGAAATCCTAAATATGCGCCTTGCCCATTATTGGTAAATATGGTAGAAGCGGGTCATAAAGGCATAAAATCGGGTAGTGGTTTTTACGCTTGGGGTCACCGAACCAAAGAGCTGATTGTGGCAGATAGTTTTAAATAGAAAAGTAAGATAATAACAATATCCAGACTCAAGAAAAGTTTATCATTTATAAAACTTATGCTTAAGCAACTTCTCATACTATCTTTCATAAGCTTAGCACTTATTAGCTGCAATAAAGAAGAAATTCATAACGTAATTCCGCGTTGTATCAACAACTTAATTACTGAGTTTAAGAAAAGTGCATCCTGCAATGATTCAAAAGTAGATCAATATATTTTTCAAAATCAAGTCGTATTTGTTTTTAAACCAGGAAGCTGTGGTGCAGATATGCAATCAGAAGTTTTTGATATGAACTGTGCCATCCTCGGCTCTCTAGGAGGAATAACTGGTAATACAGAAATTAATAAAGAGGACTTTGCTAATGCTCAATTTATCAAAACAGTTTGGGAAAATAATTATTAAATGACGAAAACATTAATTGTATTTTTTATATTCACTGGCTTCGCTAATCTAGCTTATTCACAAACTAACCTTCCCGAAAAAATTATTTATGACCAAGAAATAGTTGATTTAATGAATAAGGCCAAGGCCGAAATGAAGGCAGAAAACTATGATGCTGCCAATAAAACATTTCGCAAAGCCTTAGCTACACGCAAAATATTACCCACCGATCTCTCCTATTTATTTGCCGAAACCCTTTATGTGGTTCACCAATACCAAAATAGTTTAAATTTTGTAGATAAATATATAGGATTAGCAGGCCAAGGGGGCAATTATTACGACAAGGCTATTGAGCTAAAAGAACTACTTAATGCAGAGTTTGAAAAAATTAAAAATTGTGACTATTGTAATTTAAGTGGCTATCGCTATGTTACCTGCTATAATTGCGAAGGCGTAGGCTCAACCACCGAAACCTGTTACAACTGCAAAGGGAGCGGCAAAACAGTTTGCCCCAAATGCTTAGGCGAAGGCGTTTACATTACTTTCAACTCTTTTAGCGGTAAGCAATACGTAGAATGCGATGTGTGTGAAGGAAAAGGATACATTACCTGTACAGTTTGTTTAGGCGAAAAAATACTAACAGGCACTTGTAGCGTTTGTTTAGGCACAGGCAAAATTGCCAGCTCCACTATTTGTAGTCATGAGCCGAACCAATTGGTAGATGAGCATACTCATAAATAAATTATTAACTGGTGTTACGCAAAACCCACTTTACGTCATTCCTGCGCAGGCAGGAATCTGTAAATATGGGGAAGTAATAATTATTAAAAAGGAGGCAATTTTAGTCATTTGTCATCTTTTAAAGCAACTTGCACGGCATATTCCTGCCTGCGGAATGACGTAAAAAACAAATTAATGCACACCACCGCCCACATTATCAGCATTGGAGACGAAATACTCTACGGCCAAATAGCCGACACCAATGCCCAATGGATAAGCCAAGAATTGGACGCTATTGGCATAAAAGTAACCCAACGGTTAACCATTAGCGATGTAAAAGAAGAAATTCTTAACACATTGAAGTATTGTGAAGAACGGGCTGATATTATACTTATAACAGGTGGCTTAGGCCCTACTGAAGATGATTTAACCAAACCATGCCTAGCTGAGTATTTTGATGTTGACACCAAACTAAACAAAGAGGCTTTAACACATCTCACAACTTTATTTAAGCGGTTTAAGTTTGAACTAACTCCTGCTAACAAACAACAAGCCTACCTCCCTACTAATTGCACCATGCTCAAAAATGAGCTAGGTACTGCACCCGGTATGTGGTTTTTTGAAAACAATACTGTATTTGTTTCAATGCCTGGTGTGCCTTTCGAAATGAAAGGGCTGATGGCCAATAAAGTAATCCCAAAGCTTAAGGAGCAATTTGATTTACCCATTATTTACCACAAAGTGATTAAAACCATTGGCATTGGGGAATCGTGGTTGGCTGATAAAATTAAACCGTGGGCAGATATGCTCCCTGCTAACATTAGCCTTGCCTACTTACCCAGTTTGCGCGAAGTAAAACTACGGCTTACTACTACTGGCACTACTAAAGAGTTGCTTATAAAAGAAGTAAATAAACAAATTGAATTATTAAAAACCTATGCCAGCCAATATATCTATGGATATAATACCGATACGATCCAATCGGCAGTAGGCGATTTATTGAACGTTAAAAACGAAACCATCTCAACGGCCGAAAGTTGCACAGGTGGGCACTTAGCTCATTTAATTACCTCCATCCCGGGCAGTTCCGCTTATTTTAAAGGCAGCATCATCTCCTACACTAATCAAATTAAAAAAGAACAACTTGGTGTAAGCCCTAATACACTTAAACTATATGGCCCCGTAAGTGAGCAAACCGCTAAAGAAATGGCCGAAGGCGTTCGTGAAAAATTTGACACAACCTATGCCCTCGCTACCACTGGCATTGCAGGCCCCGAAGGTGGCAGCAAAGAGCAACCGGTAGGAACTGTATGGATTGCGTTAGCAACACCAACTGGCACGCACACCAAATTACTTTCTTTAACAAAACACAGGATGCTAAATATTGAAGCTTCCTCTAAATCAGCTTTGGCTTTTGCTTGGCAAACTTTTGTGCAAAGTAGTTGAGTTATAACCCGATTATAGTAAATTTGTCAATATGAAAAAAATGCCTAAAATGACTACAAATAAGGATTTATGGTAATTTTTACAACCTAAAGAAGATTATTCTTTGCAGAACTAATTTTTCAATAGATTGTTAAGATATAAATATAGAATATAAAATTTAACCAAGTAATATTATGGCTTCAGTTGAGTTGATAATGCCAAAAATGGGAGAAAGTATCATGGAGGCAACCGTGCTTACGTGGTTAAAAAGCGAAGGAGACACCATCGAGCAAGATGAATCTGTGCTTGAAGTAGCTACCGATAAAGTGGATACAGAAGTGCCTTCAACCCACGAGGGTGTGCTTAGTCAAATATTAGCACAAGAAGGCGATGTGGTACCAGTAGGTGCTCCCATTGCAATTATTACTACAGAGGGCGATGAGCCTGCAACCACCTCCTCCCCTCAATCAGAAAAAGTAGTTACTCCAATAGAGCAAGCAGTAGTTGCCAAAGCACCCGCTATGAGTACAGCCATACTGGAGAAACCAGTTTCAGGTCGTTTTTATTCTCCATTGGTAATGAATATTGCCAGAGAAGAAGCTATTGATATGGTAGAGCTCGAACGAATTCCTGGTACAGGAAAAGAAGGTAGAGTAACGAAAAAAGATATATTGGCTTATGTTTCTACCAGAACCAAAAGCAATGGCAATGGAGCTGTAGTTACACCTGATTCTCCCGCTCCAGTTGTGGCCACACCTTTAGCTCCAACACCAGTAGCACCTGCTCCTAAACCTCAACCTGTATCGGTAAGTGCAGGTGATGAGATTATTGAAATGGATCGTATGCGCAAGATGATTGCGGGTAGAATGGTAGATTCCAAACGAATTTCGCCCCATGTAACTTCGTTTGTAGAAGCTGATATGACCGGCATTGTAAACTGGAGAAACAAAATTAAGAAAGAATTTGAAGCACGTGAAGGTGAAAAAATGACTTTTACGCCTATTATTATGGAAGCCGTGGTAAAAGCCATCAAGGATTTTCCGATGGTAAATGTGTCGGTGGATGGAGATAATATCATCAAAAAGAAAAATATTAATATTGGATTGGCCGTAGCCTTGCCCTCGGGCAATTTAATTGTACCTGTGGTGCATAATGCCGATCAGTATAATTTAGCCGGTCTAGCTAAAAAAGTAAACGATTTAGCCCGTAGAGCTAGGGAAAATAAGCTTACACCAGAAGATTTGGATGGAGGTACGTATTCTATTTCTAATGTAGGTTCATTTGGTAATGTAATGGGCACGCCCATTATAATGCAGCCACAAGTGGGCATAATGGCCTTAGGTGCTATTATTAAAAAACCAGCCGTGGTAGAAACTGCCGAAGGAGATATGATTGCCATCAGGCATAAAATGTTCTTATCACACTCTTACGATCATAGAGTAGTTGATGGAGCTCTTGGAGGCAAAATGGTACGCAGAGTAGCCGATTACCTCGAAAACTTTGATGTGAATCAAACTGTTTAGGTTCATATTAATCAACCAAGTAGATTAGCCTTCTCAAAATACTGAGAAGGCTTTTTTATTTCACATCCCTTAGCCTGATTAATTCATGAATCTTTGTTATGAGCATTTCAAGTATCTGATAGTCAAGTGCTCGCACAGAATTTTGGAACAGCTTGTCCCGGTTTTCTCATCGGGAGAGGCGTCCGCCATTTGGCGGACGTTGAGTACCAAAATTCGAGCAAAGCCTGTACCGTACTTTAGTCGGTATGCTTGAATGGTAGGTAATTGGAATGCGTAATAGATTATTCATGAATAATTCAGGTTAGGTATTTGTTATTTTATTTTTGTTTATTGGAGTGTATAGACATACACTACTCAGCGACCTTGTTACCACTACCCCCTAAACAATATGATTCTATCCTTTGTGACACTCCGTGCCTTCTTTGTGTAACTCTGTGGTAAAGCAATAACGTTAAAAAGCACGCAATGGCAACTTTCCTTATTTAAAATGATTACAAATAAGAGATAAGTAGTATATTTGCACTATCATTTTTTTAATACGTATGAGCAAAGATGCTGAAATTTTAGAGGAGTTTACCTCCAAGGAATATGAACACGGTTGGTCGGTTGATTTTGAAGCCGATGAGGCTCCCAAAGGACTAAACGAAGATATTGTTCGCTTTATTTCTGCCAAAAAGAATGAACCTGAATGGCTATTAGCCTATAGGCTCAAAGCATTTAGGCATTGGTTAACCTTAGAAGAGCCAGATTGGGCAGCCGTTAATTATCCTAAAATTGATTTTCAAGATATTATCTATTACTCGGCTCCTAAAAAGCAGAAAAAGCTTGATAGCTTAGATGAAGTTGACCCTGAATTAATCGAAACGTTTAAAAAGCTAGGTATCTCCATCGAAGAGCAAAAACGAATGACGGGTGTGGCGGTAGATGCCGTAATCGACTCAGTATCAGTAGCTACTACTTTTAAAGAAACGTTAGGCGAACTCGGAATAATTTTCTGCTCGTTTAGCGAAGCTGTGAAAGACCACCCCGAACTCATTAAAAAATATTTGGGCTCGGTAGTACCCTATACCGACAATTATTATGCAGCTTTAAACTCAGCCGTTTTTAGCGATGGTTCGTTTGGCTACATTCCTAAAGGCGTGCATTGCCCCATGGAACTATCTACCTATTTTAGAATTAATGCCGCCAATACTGGCCAGTTTGAGCGCACACTTATTGTGGCTGAACCGGGCTCGTATGTAAGCTATTTAGAAGGTTGCACGGCTCCGCAGCGAGATGAAAATCAATTACACGCAGCCATTGTAGAAATAATTGTAGAAGCCGATGCTGAAGTAAAATACTCTACCGTACAAAACTGGTATCCGGGCGATAAAAACGGCAAAGGAGGTATTTATAATTTTGTAACCAAGCGTGGCATTTGCAATGGCGATCACGCCAAATTATCGTGGACGCAAGTAGAAACCGGCTCTGCCGTAACGTGGAAATACCCTAGCTGCATTTTAAAAGGCGATTACTCCGTAGGTGAATTTTACTCCGTAGCCGTAACCAATAACTACCAACAGGCCGATACGGGCACCAAAATGATTCACATTGGCAAAGGCACTAAAAGTAGGATTGTATCCAAAGGTATTTCTGCAGGGCATAGCCAAAATAGCTATCGTGGGCTAGTACAGGTGCATAAACGTGCCAAAAATGTACGTAACTTTTCGCAATGTGATTCTTTGTTATTAGGAGATAAATGTGGAGCGCATACGTTTCCGTACATCGAAGTGGATAATAGCACAGCACAAGTTGAACACGAAGCAACCACTTCTAAAATTGGCGAAGACCAAATATTTTATTGCAACCAACGAGGAATTGACACCGAAGAAGCCGTGGCATTAATTGTAAACGGCTATGCCAAAGAAGTATTAAATAAGCTGCCTATGGAATTTGCCGTGGAAGCCCAAAAATTATTAGCCCTTACGCTTGAAGGAAGCGTGGGATAAAAAAAGTTATTTGTTAAGGGTTAATAGTTATTTGTATGATGCAATTCACTATTAACCTAATAACTGGTAACCGATAACCATTTTAAAAGAGATGTTAAAAGTAAAAAACCTAAAAGCCTCTATTGAAGGCAAAGAGATATTAAAAGGAATTAACCTGGAGGTAAAACCGGGAGAAGTACACGCTATTATGGGGCCAAATGGCTCTGGTAAAAGTACTTTATCTGCCGTGCTTGCTGGTAGAGAAGAATACACCGTGGATGGTGGCAGTGTGGAATTTTTAGGCAAAAATATCTTCGATTCTTCACCGGAAGAACGTGCCAGAGAAGGGTTGTTCCTTGCTTTTCAGTACCCAATTGAAATACCTGGCGTAAGCACTACTAATTTTTTAAGAGCTGCAGTTAATCAAGTGAGAGAACATAGAGGATTACCAAAGTTGGATGCCGTTCAGTTTTTAAAAACGATGAAAGAGAAAATGCAGATTGTGGATATCGATCAGGCATTGCTTAAACGTTCGTTAAACGAAGGTTTCTCTGGAGGTGAAAAGAAACGGAACGAGATTTTTCAAATGGCCATGCTGGAGCCTAAGCTTTCTATATTGGACGAAACGGACTCAGGCTTAGATATTGATGCCCTTAAAATTGTGGCCAATGGAGTAAATAAATTGAAGAGTCCCGATAATGCCACCATCGTTATCACGCATTACCAACGCTTATTAGATTTTGTTATACCCGATTTTGTACACGTACTGTACAACGGGCAAATCGTAAAATCAGGCACCAAAGAGTTGGCTTACGAATTGGAAGAGCGAGGCTACGATTGGATTAAAGCGGAACACGCAAATGCTTAAGACTATGGAGATGTCAGACCTACTTCAAAGATTAATTCTTCAATCAGGAGATACCTCATTTAGTGCTGCCAGAGGCACTGCCACTTCATTAATTGAAGAAAAAGGATTGCCCTCTCGTAAAAACGAAGAATACAAATACACCAATATTTCTAAAATTTTAGAGCGAAATTTTGGTGAGTTTGCAGGAAATATAGAGTCAGCTACTGACTTAAAAAGCTTAATTCCTACCCTTTCGGAAAACCAATTGGTGTTTGTTAATGGAGTTTATACCGAAGACTTATCAAACTATCAATTACCTGTTGGAATAACGATTGACAAACTGGAAGAAAACAGCTCCGCTATCGCTTCAGGTGTTGATAAAAATTCCGATGAGTTTTTACTACTGAACACATCAAATCTTAGCACAGGAGTGGTTATTAAAATAGCCAAATCTACTGTAATTGAAAGCCCATTGGTGCTTATTCACATTACTGATTCCTCAAAAAACCAAGCAGTAGCCCACCCCAGAGTTGTAATTAAGGCTGCCCAACATACACAAGCTACTATTGCAGAACTTTTTATTGGCAATGCCTGCCCGCCTAATTGGCGGGGGGATTCGTTATCGTTTACCAATGCAGTAACCGAAATAAGTTGTGCCGCAGATTCGGTGGTAAGCTATGTAAAAATTGGCAACGAATCACCTAATCAATTGCACGTGGGCAATACCCGGGTAGAAGTAGCTGAAAAATCTGTATTTAACGCAGTAACCGTAAATTTTGGTGGCAAAATGGTGCGCAACAATTTATATATTGCCTTAAACGGCTCGCATAGCGAAGCCAACTTAGATGGCCTTTATGTAACTGATAATAAGGAACATGTAGATAACCACACCGTAGTTGACCATAAAGTACCTAACTGCAATAGCAATGAGTTATACAAAGGCATTATGAACGGCAGTTCTAAGGGTATTTTCAATGGCAAAATCTTTGTTCGGCAAGATGCACAAGTAACCAATGCCTTTCAATCGAATAAAAATATTTTATTATCGGATAATGCTACCATCAACACCAAGCCACAATTAGAAATTTGGGCAGATGATGTTAAATGTTCGCACGGTTGTACCACAGGTAAATTAGATAAAGAGCAATTATTTTACCTAAGAGCCAGAGGTATTGGCGAACATTCGGCCAAACTAATGCTGTTGGATGCCTACGCCAACGAAGTAATTGAAAAGATTAATGATGAGAATTTAAGAACCTATGTGCAGCAAATTCTTCGTAACAAAATAGACGAGTAAAATGGAAGCCGCTATTAAACAATCTTCGCTAGATATTGCCGCTATTCGGGCTCAATTTCCTGTGCTTAAACAAGAAGTAAATGGCTACCCCCTCACCTATTTCGATAATGCCGCTACTTCGCAAAAACCGCTTCGTGTCATTGAGGCATTAAATCAATATTATTCAGCCTACAACTCCAATATTCACAGAGGCGTACACACCTTAGCCGAAAAAGCAACCAATGCCTATGAAGCAACGCGTAATTCGTTGCAAAAGTTTATCAATGCTAACGAGAAAGAAGAAATAATATTTACGAAAGGTACCAGCGAAAGCATTAATTTGGTGGCAGCTACTTACGGCAGACAAAACATTTCGGAAGGTGATGAAATTATTATTACAGGGCTAGAGCATCACTCTAACATAGTGCCTTGGCAAATGCTTTGCGAGGAAAAAGGGGCTATTTTAAAGGTAGTACCTGTTTCAAATCAAGGAGAAATAAATTTGGATGATTTCAAGGCTTTACTCTCTGATAAAACCAAAATTGTGTCGGTGGCGTTTGCCTCCAATGCTTTGGGTACCATAAATCCTGTAAAACAAATTATTGAGGCGGCTCATAAAATTGGAGCAGTAGTTTTGCTGGATGCTGCCCAAGCTGTTGCCCATTTAGAGGTAGATGTGCAGGCACTCGATTGTGATTTTTTGGCAGCCTCTGCCCATAAAATGTACGGGCCAACAGGGGTTGGGTTTTTATATGGCAAACGCCATTTACTCGAGCAAATGCCTCCATACCAAGGGGGTGGTGAGATGATTAAGGAGGTTACCTTCGAAAAAACCACCTATAACGATATCCCCTTTAAGTTTGAAGCCGGCACGCCCAATATTGCCGATATTATTGCGTTTAGTGAAGCCATCGGTTTCATCAACGAGTTGGGAAAAGAAAACATTCGGGTATATGAAGATGCTTTGTTGGATTATGCCACTCAAAAACTAACCGCCATTGATAAAGTAAAACTTATTGGCACTGCCCAACATAAAGTAGGTGTACTCTCTTTTATATTTGAGGGAATGCACCCTTTTGATGTAGGTATGATGTTGGATGCACGAGGAATTGCCGTGCGCACAGGGCATCATTGCACGATGCCTTTAATGGAACAGTTTGGGTTAGAAGGAACGATTAGGGCTTCTTTTGCGGTGTATAATACATTTGAAGAAATTGATACGTTTGTAGCTTCACTCACTAAAATAGCCAATAGAATAAAATAATGAATTCAGTAGAAGAAATACAGCAGGATATTATTGAGGAGTTCGAATTTCTGGCAGATGACCGTGAATCTACTATTTTTTATATTATGGAGCTAGGGCAAAAACTGCCTGCTATGGACGAATCGCTTAAAACTGAAGAAAATATAATTAAAGGCTGCCAATCAAAAGTATGGTTAACATCGGATTATAAAGATGGGAAAGTCTATTTTACAGCCGATAGCAATACAGATATTACAAAGGGATTAATCAGCTTATTAATAAGAATTTTATCAGGCCAAACACCAGATACCATTTTGAATACCGAGTTAAACTTTGTAGAAAAAATTGGTATGAGTCAGGTAATTGGCTCCCAACGATCGAACGGATTTAATGCTATGATTAAACAAATGAAATTATATGCGCTTGGGTATCGAGCCAAAGCACAAGTGAATAAGTAAGATGGAAAAAGAAGAGGAAAAAGAAGTTTTAAACGAATTGTCGATGCGAGACAAGGTGTTAGAGGCCATTAAAAAGGTGTATGACCCAGAAATTCCGGTAGATGTGTATGAGCTTGGGCTTATTTACGAAATAAATGTATATCCTGTAAATAATGTGTTTGTACTAATGACCTTAACCTCCCCCTCCTGCCCAGCAGCAGAATCGATACCAAGTGAAGTGGAGCAAAGCATTAGAAAAATTGCAAAAGTGCAAAACGTAAAAGTAGAGGTAACATTCGACCCTCCATACACAACCGAAATGATGTCGGAAGCCGCCAAATTAGAATTAGGATTTCTTTGATGATCCACAGTCCACGGCATTCAGTCCACAGTCCACGGCTCTCAGTCGACTGAAAGCTGTGGTCTTGAACTATTAACTAAATAACTATTAACAAATAACAACCTAAAAATATGTATCCAGAAGAATTAGTAGCTCCAATGAGAGCTGAGCTTGCAGACCAAGGGTTTGAAGAGTTTAAAACTGCAGAGGCAGTAACCAATCATTTAAAAGACCATAAAGGCACCAGTTTAATTGTGATTAACTCCGTGTGTGGTTGTGCCGCAGGTTCTGCCCGCCCCGGTGCAGTTATGGCTGTAATGAACTCCGATAAAAAGCCAACTACATTGGCAACCGTCTTTGCCGGCAATGATGTTGATGCTGTAAATGCCGTAAGAGAAGCTTGCCTTCCCTACCCTCCATCATCGCCTGCCATTGCTTTATTTAAAGATGGTGAATTAGCGCATTTTGTAGAACGCCACCATATCGAAGGCCGCAATGCAGAAATGATTGCCAACCATTTGATTGATGCGTTTGACGAATTTTGCTAAGCTGATTTTTTAGAAATTAAACATGGCCTCTGCTTTCGGACATGCACTTACGGCTATTGCGCTAAGCAGTGGAGTTAAAAAACCTCTGCTTAGTTGGAAACTGTGGACTCTGGGAATCGTATGTTCCATTTTGCCAGATGCTGATGTACTCGGCTTTAAATTTGGGATAGAATATGGCGATTTTTGGGGTCATCGTGGGTTTACACACTCCTTGCTATTTGCTATAATGTTGGGCGTTTTTATAGTACTATTTTTTTATAGAAAGCACACTTCTAATAATGAAAAACTGTGGCTTACGTCTTATTTTGCACTTTCTACAGCTTCTCATAGTGTGTTAGATGCTATGACAAATGGAGGTTTAGGTGTCGCCTTTTTTTCTCCTTGGAATAATATGCGGTATTTTTTCCCTTGGCGACCTATTAAAGTTTCCCCTATTAACATCGAATCTTTTTTTACTAATCGGGGGTTAGAGGTAATTTATAGTGAGATAGTTTGGATAGGCATTCCGTGTGCTGTAATTGCCTTGTTTTTGTTTATGCTAAAAAAAGGGGCTAATAAATAAATAATATACCTGCTATAAGTTGCCTATACAATACGTTGGCTTCATTACCAAAAATTGGCAGCCTAATGGATTTAGCTATGAGGCCTGCCGTACATTACACCTGCGTATCTGTCCCCGGAGGAATAAAACCAGGAGGAATTACTGAATTGTCACCATAACCTATAGCTGGCATGCCTTTATAGTGATGTTTAGGTTTAGTTTACTTACTCCAAATATTTTTTTATAATATCAATATAAGCATCCATAGTACCAGGGAAAGATAAGTTTACATTAAAACTATCAATGATTACTCCATTTTTCACGATAGAGTGAGTTGGGTACGATACGATATTGAACAATTGATCATATGATTTCTTGTCAAGGGAAGCTACTGTTTTATATCCCACATCACCGTGTTTTTTATAATAATTTTTCACGGCCTTTTCACTTGGTCTGCAGAAACTAATAAAGACCAGTTGTTCATTTTCTTTAAAAGTATCAGTTATTTCTTTTAACCCAACTTGAAAATAGAGTATTATAAGTTGCTCATTTTTAGAGTGTTACGTTTTTTATTTTTACAAATAGGTCACTACTTTTGTTTTTCTAACATAAGGTCTAGCTTTAAATTGACCACCTAAAAGGTGTCTATTTAGCAAAAATACAAAATAATATTTAATAAAACAGTTTTTGGGTCACTACAAATGAAATTCAAAACTAACTAACTATCAGCCAATTACTGTTTAAATAAATTTGCAAAAGTTTTCAATATTGTTGCAACATGCTGATTATCAGCAACTTAATTTTCAATAAGATCTTGACTGATTTTGAGAATTTTCAAGTTGGGTTAAGTTGCCTTCCTCTTGTTTACAACCTCTGCACCCAACAAACCAGTAATTGATTACAATAACTTTATTGTAATCAATATCCTTTGTAATTATATTGCCATTTATATCTAAGAAATCTTGAACAGGAAAATCGGTTCCAATCTTTAGTCCCGTAAAATTTCTAAAATACGCAATTTGTTTTTCAGGTGAGTTGTTCCATATAGCAGAGTCTCTAGTAATTTTTTCTACTCTTTTTTTCCACTCTTCTCCTTTCTTAGGTACAAAGTCATAAATAATTTCTTAAGCATAAAAATTAAATGATATTAGTGTTAAGCCAACCAGTAATATAGTTTGTTTCATTGGTATTGATTTGTTAAATTATCTCTTAATTATTCCTAATTGTGTGCTGGTTTATTTAATTAAACTAACGGTGAGCATGAAATTTAGTAGCGGTATTAAAAACACTGGCTCCAATTGGGTGCGGCTCAATCCTTAACCTCCCTTATACATATAACTTCTGTTTCATAGCCTGAATAATTCATGAATCTTTGTTATGAGCATTTCAAGTATCTGATAGTCAAGTGCTTGAACAGAATTTTGGAACAGCTTGTCCCAATTTTCTCATCGGGAGAGGCGTAGCGAGCTACGTTGAGTACCAAAATTCGAGCAAAGCCTGTACCGTACTTTAGTCGGCATGCTTGAATGGCAGGTAATTGGAATGCGTAATAGATTATTCATGAATTATTCAGGTTGAAAATTACCCCCAAAGTAAAACCATTTATGGCGGAAATTTATTTCAAAGAATAATTTCCGTACTTTTCTATTGAACGGAGCAACTTTAATTTAGCCACTGCAAACTATCGACCCAATAGCTATCGATCATATCCGATGGCATTAATGAGTTAACTAAAATCCCTTTGCAAACCAACTTAACCACTACGCCAGTAGAGTGTATCGCTTACATATATAAGTTGAGTCCACTCCGAAAACACCCAAAATCAATCCCGAGAGCTCGGGATGGCGACCTTTTTATTTTTCAATTAGCTGACACTCAGGTATCACCGAATCTCTAAAAATGAAAATATCATCCAAAACAACTCTTTTTGTGAAAATTGCCTGTTTTCGGAGTGGACTCAAGATAAAAAAATACAAAGTCGGCTTTAACGAAACACCCAATTTGATACTATCTTATATTGACCTTAGTTTTGTAAGAATAAAATGATTTTTACGGGTGAGCAGCCACCCAAACTTCTCCATCTTTAAAAAACTCCTTTTTCCAAATAGGTACAGTTTCTTTCAAGGTATCAATAATAAATTGACACGCTTCAAAGCCTGCTCCCCGGTGAGCCGTTGCTACCGCAATTACCACAGGCACTTCGCCTATTTGCATTACGCCCGTTCTATGATGAACCACCACTTTTAAAATAGGCCACTTGCTTTTCGCCCTTTTTACAATTTTAGTTAGTTCTTTGGTCGCCATAGGCTCATAGGCTTCAAACTCCAGTTTTAGTACAGCCTTGCCTTTGGTAGCATTGCGTACCGTGCCAATAAATACATTTACGGCTCCACCATCAGGCGATTCCACCGATTTTATAATGGCTTGGGTATCTAACGGCTTATTGGTTACTAAAACTAACTCCACTTTGTAATTATTAATTGATGAGTAAAGATTGATAATTGATAATTATTACCCTCCGCTAACAGGCGGAATAAGTGCTATTTCATCGGTAGATGTAAGCAATTGTTCGTCTTGCGCATATTCGCTGTTTACGGCTATCAATAGCGAGTTTAGTGCTTTAATCTTAGGATAGGTTATCATCATAAAATCCTTTAATTGCCCAACAGTATCAATGGGTTCTGCCAACTCTAAAATGGGTTGCCCCACAATTTCTCTGGTTATTCCAAATAATTTAATTGTTATCATTTTTTCTCATTCTTAACGCCATTGCAATTCCGATTTTTATCGGGAGAAGCAATCTCTACGTTTATTAACAGATCCCCGCATTTGCGAGGATGACGGTTTAGTAGAGGTGCTAATACCCCCTCCCTTTCCAATACACTTTGCCTGGCCATAAATAATACAGTACCGAAACCAGTGAAAACGCCATTGTAAAAAGTTCTGCTACAAAACTATCGAATAAGGAAACCTTCTCCTTTAATTTTTTAGCAGATATACTACTAAATACAAATTTTAATAGCCATTTGGCTAACCAAAAGCCTACGCCAAAGAAAGGATTTAACAAAATAAGGATAATAACAGCAGGCATATAAAATGCTTGAACAAGCAATACCCCTAATAATTGAATAGGCAATTCAAATCCCCCTCGCATCCATCGTTTTCGCTGTACTAGTAACTCTAAAATAGATTGTTGTGGAGCACTTTTATTAAGCACTACTGCCGAAAATACATTAACAGTTTGATGATTTTTCTTCACTTGTTTAAATAATTCCAAATCCTCAGTAACCGAAAATGGTAGGTTTTCAAAGCCTCCCACTGCCTCATACACGCTTCGTTTAATGG
This sequence comes from Cyclobacteriaceae bacterium, assembly GCA_026989535.1. Lineage (GTDB taxonomy): Bacteria > Bacteroidota > Bacteroidia > Cytophagales > Cyclobacteriaceae > JAKISE01. The sequence goes on along the minus strand of JALSJD010000049.1, from coordinate 4,979 downwards.
CCATATTATTACCCATTGTAGTAACAGGTGTGCCAATGTCTGAAATAACTTTGAGCATTGCCGTAGCATAAAGCCAATCCAAGCGTTGAATTTGGGCTAAATACCCACTTCCATCCACTAGTGACGTGCCTGTAACTAAAGCTACCTCTGTATTTTCTACTGCCCCTAACATTGCACTCACCCACTGAGAAGGCACTTGAATATCTGCATCTGTAATAAAAACCCAATCACTTGTACTTTGCTGAGCCAACTGAGCCAACACATTGGCTTTGCCATTGCCCAGAGTTATGTTTTTAGTTATTTGGTGTGCATTAATGTTTGAGTATTTAGCAGCATAGGTACTCATAATTTGCCAGGTGGTGTCAGTTGAAGCATCATCTCCCACCCATATTTGGAGTTTATCCCGAGGGTAATCCATCGCCAACAACGAATCTAAACAAGCTCCTATGTTGGCTTCTTCATCTCTGGCCGCTATTAAAACAGCAATCACAGGCATTTCTGAACCCTCTTGAGGGTAGGCTTTAAAATTTACCCTCCAAAAAACAATCAGCATTAAATCTGTGAGTATAGCTACTCCTACTAGCAATATCGCTATCCATTCTATCATAACCCTTTAAACGTATAGCCCAACGATTTAAAATGAGCGATATACCGAGGCAGGGCATACCTTAAATTTTTCTCTGCTTTAAGGCTGTCATGAAACACCACAATAGATCCATTTCTGGTAGCCTGAATGGAGTTGGCTAAACACTTTTTTTCATCTAAGCCCTTGTCATAATCAACCGTGAGGGTATCCCACATAATAAGGTCGTATGTATTGCGTAATAATTGCGCTTGCGATGGCTTAATTCGCCCATAGGGGGGGCGAAAAAGGGTTACATTTTGTAACGTATGTTCTTTAATTACTTTGGCACATTTTTCTACATCTTTTGCATATAAATTTGTAGAAACACCCCACCCTTTTACATGGTAAAATGTGTGATTACCAATGGTGTGATTTTCTTTATCAATTCGTTTAAGAAGAGTTGGGTGTCGAACCACATTTTCGCCCACTACAAAAAAAGTAGCGAGTGCTTGATGCTCTTTTAACACATCAAGTACCCAATCGGTAATACCCGGAATGGGCCCATCATCAAAGGTTAAATAAATTACTTTTTCTGACGTTTTAATGTTCCAAACATAGCCCGGAAACAAGCGTTGAAACCAAAGGGGGATTCGATGAAGCATTTAGCGAGCTTCTACTTTACAACTCAACATTGTGATATCATCGCGGTAGGGTATCGCCTCTCGAAACGTATCTGCCATATCCAAAATATCCTTATGTATTTCAATAAGTGGCTTTGTATAATTTTTGCTAAAATAGTCCTCAATTGGCTCACTACCCAATTCTTCTCCCTTAGGATTTTCCGTTTCGGTTAGCCCATCGGTGTAAGCAAAAAGGGTAAACCCATCCAAATTATCAATAAATCCTTCGTTTATAAATGGCAGCTCATCAAACGCCCCTAGTACTGTGCTGCCTTCTGTAAGGGCAATCATCTTTCCTTTTTTATTTACCAAATAAGGTGGATTATGACCCGAGTTTACATACACCAAAGTGTTTAAACTATGGTCGTAAATGGCTCCAAAAAAAGTTATGAATTGGTCGCCCTTGGCGTTTTCCATAATCTGAAAATTTAAGGCCTCCACAATTTCGGTAAGGTTAGAGGTTTGCCTTAAAAGCGTATGCAGCGATGCTTGAAAGTTTGACATCATAATGGCCGCTGGTATTCCTTTGCCCGATACATCGGCAATACAAATTAAAAACTGGTTGGCATTGATGGGAATATAATCGTAATAATCGCCTCCAATACTATGGTGAGGCAGGTAACTAGCTTCCATCTTTAGCCGACTACCATCAGGCAGTTTATCTGGGAATAGTAGTTTTTGAACGCCTTTGGCTATTTCAAGTTCTTTTCGAAACGATTCCTCCGCCAATTGAGTACGTGCTAGCCGCTTGTTTTCAATGGCCACAATAATTAAATTACTGATGGCTTGCAAAAAGGTGGTATTTAGTTGCTCGGAATGAATTTGAGATTGTGCCACTAGCACTACCGCCAACATATTGTTTTTATGTTTTACCGGTATGGCCCACTCAAAGCCCATTGAATTTTGCGGGTTTTTAATGGAAGTTACTTCGTTAATCTCCAGGTAATCCCTATCGAGCATTAAATCTTCAATCGAGTTAACCCCATACACAACTTTTTGATCCCAATCGCCCTCGTCTTTTACAATAAGTACTAACTGGCTAATATTTTGATTGGCACGAATGGTAAACTCATAAATTTTGTAGAGGTTATCCTCGCTCATATTATTATTAATAGCCTGCGTAATTTCAAGCAATGAATTGAGTTCCATCTGCTTGAGCGTGTATTTTTGCTTGTAATCGAGGTTAGTTGATTTAGTATTATTTGCCATTATGGGCTAAGATAATGATAATTGCCAAATTCAGATTCAAATTCGGGTTTTGTTGGCACAATTTCTACATCTGTTAGCCTATGGCAAAACACCCACTCTTTTTGAACTAATAACTAGAGGCTCTTCTTTAACCCGCATTCCAAAACTGGTCAGAAAATATAATTCGTCTAAAATATCAAATTCTTGGTTGGTCATTGGCAATTAGCACTCGGCAGAAATATCATAATGTTTTTCCATTATCTAACCTGCATTATTCATGAATAATGCAGGCTAAAAAGAAGCAACATAGTTACAAATTTATTCTTATGCTATTTATCCATTTTTAACAGCATTTTAAGCCTTTCAAACATTTATGGCAAAATTTGGATACAAATATATGGAATTATTCGGAATCCAATTCCGAATAATTCCATATATTGCAGTATGGTAAACCGAATTGCAGCTAATAAACTAACTGATTTGGCTAATAAATTTAAGGCTATAGCCTTAATTGGTGCTCGCCAAACAGGTAAAACCACTTTGGTAAAACATATTTTTAAAGATAAAAAATATGTTTCATTGGAAAACACGGAACAACGCAGTTTTGCTATAGACGACCCACTAGGTTTTTTATCAAACTACCCCGATGGAGCCATTTTTGACGAAGTTCAAAGAGTGCCTCATTTGTTTTCGTACCTGCAAGAAGTATTGGATAACTCAACATCAAAAGGACAGTTTATTCTAACAGGTTCTAATAATTTTTTATTACAACAAAATATTTCTCAATCATTAGCAGGTAGGGTTGGGCGGCTTACCTTAATGCCATTCTCCATTACAGAATTGCATGGTGCCAAATTATTGCCAAAAACAGATAATGAATTAATTCTAAAGGGATTTTACCCGCCTATTTATGATCAACATATACCAGCCATTGATTGGTGCCCTAATTATATTCAAACATATATTGAAAAGGACGTAAGGCAAATTAAAAATGTAACCAACCTGATAGTATTTGAGCGATTTATTAAACTACTGGCTGGTAGAAACGGGCAAGAATTAAATATGAGCTCCTTTTCGGTAGAAGTTGGAGTAGATATGAAAACCATTCAATCGTGGATAGGTATATTAGAAAGCAGCTCGATTATTTACTTACTGAGAGCGTATCATAAAAATTTTAATAAAACAATTGTAAAACGCCCCAAAGTATATTTTATAGATACAGCCTTGGTTTGTTTTTTACTGGGCATAAAAACAGAAAATCATCTTGCAACCCACCCTTTAAGAGGGGCATTATTCGAAGGCCTTATTATTACAGAGTTTTTAAAAACGAGAACAAATAAGGCAGCATCCATAGATTTGTTTTATTGGCGCGATAAAACAGGGCACGAAATTGATCTAATTATAGAAAAGGGCAGCAAAGTATTTCCTATTGAAATAAAATCAGGAATGACCATATCTTCTAATTATTTTAAGAACATCACCTATTTTAAAAGGCTTTCGGGTACTAATAAATCGTTGGTTTTATATGCGGGCAACCAACATCAAAAAAGATCTGATGGTACAGAAATTAGAAACTGGCGGTCTTATTTTATTGATTAACTATCGTATAAAATAAACTACCCCCGAGGCAGAGCCATCGGGGTATTAGTAGGAGTTTGCTACGTAAACAAAATTATTTCCGACCCCAAGGGTCTAGGAAATTAAACCAAAAGGGCTATTGCCCTGCAATTAAATTGATTTTTTTACACTTTTTTCACTTGTACGCAATTCATTCCTTTCATACCTTGCTCCAGCTCGAACGAAACTTTATCACCTTCTCTAATCTCATCGATAAGACCGTGTACGTGTACAAAATATTTTTCCTGGGTTTCTAATTCTTTAATAAAACCAAATCCTTTTTGATCGTTAAAAAACTCGACTCTACCCTTTTTAACTTTTTCTGTAGGCACTTCAATTCTTTTAGGCACGCCTATTTCGATACTACTAGCTTTAATAACTTTTTTCTTAACAGTAGGATCTGGCGGAGTATCAACAATATTTCCAAATTCATCCAAATAAGCCATCATATTATCTAACCCACCACCTTCAGAGTTTGCTCTGCGTTCTTCTGCCTTAGCAGCCTTATCTTGACGCTTCTTTAATCTTTTCTTTTCTTTTTCCTTTTTGTTAAATGTCTCTTGCGACTTCGCCATACTATTTATCTAATTTTATTATTGATGCATTTGCCTTACTTAATTGCAGCTTGAAATATTTTTTAAATACCAGCTTATGCTTTCAACTCACAAAAATACGATTTTTTAGTTTAAGGGCACCTCAATTCACCAGCAATATACCCTGTAGTCCATGCAGCCTGAAAATTATAGCCTCCTGTTATGCCATCAATATCCATTATTTCGCCTGCAAAATACAGGTTTTTACACACCTTACTTTGCATCGTTTTCATATCAATACTATCCAAACTCACACCGCCACAGGTAACAAACTCTTCTTTAAAGGTCGTTTTTCCTTTGATACAGTACACATCATTGGTTAATATATTGGTTAAT